>JAGAKC010000264.1 GCA_017848155.1 Oscillospiraceae bacterium
AAGCCTCTGGAAATTGTTATGTTTATGAAAGATGTATTTTCAGAAGTTCTGTACACGCAGATGAAAGGCAGAGGATGCAGAGTTATAACCGACGAAAAACTTCGTGAGGTTACTCCAAATGCTGACGGTAAGGACTGCTACTTCATCGTTGACGCTATAGGCGTAACAGAACATGAAAAGAATATACCCAAACCAGGTCCCGGACCTGGTCCCGTTGTAAATCGTTTAACGCTGGAACAGCTGTTAGAACATCTTTCTCACAATGAACTCAGCGATGAAAATCTTTCCCTGCTCGGTGATTATTGCTCGATTATTCACAGACGTTACAAGGATAACCGTTTCTTCGGTCATCATCTTGATTATTTCATCAGCAGCTTTGGATTTTCGCCAAAGGATATTGCGACTTCAATTGTGGATGCTTTCGAAAAAAACAAGCTTCCGCCATACAATAGCCCCTCCGATGCTAATACTATCCGTATGCAGCTTATCGACAGGCTTATCAGCAATATACCTGCAAGAAAGAAACTTCTTGAACTTCGTCAGGGCTACATACTGACTACCGATGAAGATCCTGATGCACTCATAAGTGCTGGCTTTTCCAAGGAGACTGCCAAGACTTATACTGAGAACTTCGAGAAATACATTAACGACAATAAGGACAGCATTGAGGCACTCCGTATCATTTACAATTCCGAAGATATACTGATTACACAGACAATGCTCACAGATCTTCGTGACAGACTGTTGTCTGAAAGCAGTCATTTCAAGGCTTCACATCTGTGGAAATTCTACAAGACGCTGAATCCTGAAAGCGTAGATGATTTTGACACAAGAGCAAACGCAAAGGCTCTGACAAATCTTATTCAGCTTGTACGTTACGCATATAAGAAAAACAGCAAGCTTACAAGCCTTACAAACGGCTATTTACAGCGCTTCAATCTTTACTGCGGTCAGGCACAGCGTAACCTCTCCGACGATCAGATAGAAGTTATGCGGCAGATAACGGAATATATTGTCAATGACGGTGCTATCACTGCGGCAGAACTTAATGAAATCAATGCAGACCTCTGGAGACAGGCAATCCGTGCATTCGGAAAGCCTGCAAACTTCGCCGAGGAAATAACTGCACTTTCAAGAATATTACTAAAGGCGGCTTAATATATGGCAAACCAGAAAACAGAATCGGCACTGCTCAAAAAGGTATGGGACATAGCAAATGTTATGTCCTCGGCTGGTGTCGGATTCACAGACTATATCACACAGCTTACATATATCCTGTTCCTGAAAATGGACGATGAAAAGGAAGAATTCGGTCTTGGCAGTTCTATTCCCGAGGACTGCAAGTGGAAGGCTCTTATCAAGGAGAACGGCGACGATCTCGTTAAGAAGTATGAGGAGATACTTAAAACCCTCTCTGATGAGAAAGGGCTTATCGGTACAATCTTCACAAGAGCCACAAACAAGATTGACCGTCCCGTTATGCTCAAAAAGGTGCTTGATATGGTATCTGAGGAGAACTGGTATCTTATGGACGGCGACTTCAAGGGTGCTATCTATGAGGGTATCCTC
>JAGAKC010000265.1 GCA_017848155.1 Oscillospiraceae bacterium
ACCAAGCCATTTGTAAGAGGTCAGATTTTGGTGGTTAACTGGCTTATCTGCCCGAAGGGAGCGCCTGTGGCGGTGTCCAAGACGGACAATGTGAAGATCATCACGCCTGAGCTGAACCAGTTTGCGGATGCGTGGGACGTGGACTACAGGAAGTACCACGATCTTTTCGTGCCCGAGAACAAGCGAGCTGCCATCGCAGTGTCCATCGCAGAGTAAGCTTTTGCGGCGCAGTGCGGTCTGTCACATGGCAGACCGCATCTTTACAGCGCAGAAAGGAGTTTCTATGATCATTACCGCAGATGAATTCCGTGAGATGGGCTTTTCCGCTGATGATGATGCGCTGCTGGACAGCTGCCTTAAGCGTGCGGAGTACACCCTCATGGGACTTACCGAGGGCAGGCTCACCGCAGCCCTTACCGCAGGCGGCTTTGCCGCAGAGTACGTGAAGCAGGCAGCCGCTTTCCAGACAGCTAAGCTCCTCCGTGAGGAACAGCGTGCGGCGATCGGCTCGTCCGAGCGTGTGTCGGTGGGTGATTTCTCCTACTCCTCCTCGTCCGAGGCCGCAGCCGACAGCGGCGATACCGTCTTTGACATGAGCATGCAGGCGGTGCGTCTGCTTAAAGCCGCAGGCTGCCTTTTCGGCGGCAGGGAGGTGTCAGGATGACCGTCATGCCTATCCCGAAGGCGCTGCTTTCCGACTCGGTGACGCTTCTCGTCCCCGACGGCGACGGCTTCAGCTCCGCCGATATCTCGGCTGTCCGTGTGCAGTATTCCTCCGCCGTGCGTGAATACTCCGCAGTCGTTATGCGTGACGAATCGGAGATCACCGTTTACTACGACCTTGTGAACTCCCGTCCCGTGGGCGTTTCCTTTGCGGCAGGCATGCTGCTGCTCCACGAGGGCAGGCGCTATGAGATACTTTCTGCGGAGCGCTTCGATGCGTTCTCGCCGCATCATATCCGCATTAAGGCCAGACTTGTGTAGCAAAAGGAGGAGCCATGGCTGAACAGGACAGAAAGACCGCTATAAGTTCCGCACCGCCGCTTTCCGACAAGGAGCAGGCTTACCGCATGGCTAAGCTGCTTCGGGCAGGCGAGCGTGAGCTTATGCGGCAGCTCAACACGAAAAAGACGAAACGAGTGCGCTGATAAAACGGAGGTGCATCATGACCATCTATATCAACGGCACGGCTTTTGACAAGGTGACCGCCCTTTCCGCCGACAGGGAGACCCGCCGCACCGAGATAAACTACAACACACGGGGCGATATGCTCATCGACCTTGTGAACAGAAAATACAGGCTGACCGCCGTTTTCGGTCTGCTGACAGCAGACGAGCTGAAAGCACTGCGGCAGCTAACCGCAGAGATATTCGTCACGGTGAAGTTTCCCTCTCCCGAGGGCGAGCTTACCGAGGCGGTATTTCATATCAAAAATGAGCCTGCCCCTTTCGCCACCGTTGTAAACGGCGTTGTGATGTACGGCGGCACAGAGCTCATCATGCTTGAAAGATGAGGTGACACGCTATGGTACAGGTCTCCGACCGCTTCAGGAGCCTTGCGCTTCAGAATGGCCGCAGGGTATACGCTAAGGTAGTCGTCGGCGATGAGGTGTTTCTTGACGACCGGCTGATGGAATTCACGCTGGATGATGTGACTCACCCCGACTGGTACACCGTGGGCACCACCTGCGCAAACCGCTTTCATTTCGTGGCACGCTGCGATAATGAGCTTCCCTCGGGCGCAGAGCTTCGTCCCTACGTCAGCTTTGACGGCGAGGAATGGTGTCCGCTGGGCGTTTTCTTCATCTCCCGGCGCTATGTCCGCAGGGGCGTGGTCAGCGTCACCGCCTACGACAGGATGTACAGCCTTGACATGGAATACCGCTATACAGGCTCTCTCCCCACCGATTCGGCGGAGCTTATGAAAGACATCTGCGCCGCCGCAGGTCTTGATGCGGTATCCTACGGCAACAGCTATCCCGTGGAGCGTATCCCCGACTGCGTCACGGTGCGTGATATGATAGGCTACATCGCAGCGCTCGACCGTGCGTGTGCGAAATTCGACCGTGAGGGCAGGCTCACTCTGCGGCACGGCTCGGCTGTGGACTACTATATCTCGGACTACAACTGCATGGACATCAGACGTGACCTCACACGAAGCTACTACACCGCCATCTCCGCCGATACGGGCACAGAGGTGCTTACCGCAGGAAGCGGCTCGGAGCTTACCACGATGGAGCTTTATGACCCCCTCATGACGCAGGATATCCTTGACGATATGCTGCCCCTCGTGTCGGCATTTTCGTTCTACGGTGCGGAGATAGTCATGCAGGGTCTGCCGTATCTCGAATCGGGCGAGGCGCTCTACATCATCGACGGCAAGGAGATATATCCCATCATCGTCGGCGAGATAGAGCTTTCCTACAACGGCGGACTTACGGCACGGATAAGCTCACGCAACAAGACCCACATCGACGCCATCGTGCACGAGGACGACCTTGAAAACGAGCTGGACAGGCTGGAAGCGCTGATATCAGCGCTGTCCATGAAGTATGTGAATACGGAGCAGCTGCGCATCACACCTGACCCCGTGGTCATCGCAGACTTCACCTTCAAAGCCGCAGGCGGAGCTTTTTCGGAGCTGCACCTGAATACGGGACTTTCGCAGAGCACCGCCGATTTCGTGGTGTTCAGGGTGTATGTGAACGGAAACGAGTGCGACCGCTCGGTGGCGCATACTCCCGACCCTGTCAGCAGGTGTCTTGTGTCGGTGTACCAGCTGGAGCAGGGACTTCCCGAGGGCGAAAACCGCATCCATGTCACGGCGCAGACAGGCAGCGGCGAAGCGTATATCCTGCCGAAGGCGCTGCTTGCGGGGCTTGTGGTGCACGGCGGTATCTCCGCACAGACGGGCGACAGCCGTGACAGGCTGGTGCTTACGGACAAGGCTGACCCCGTCTGCGCAGTGCCGCCGCAGCTCCTGACAGCTGACGCTTACGATGAACTTTACACCGAAACGGAGGAATCATAATGAAAGGTACAGCTACCCTCATCCTCACCGACGCCGCAACAGGCGAGGTGGTAAGCAGCGTCGTGGAGCACAATCTCGTCACCGACGCACTCAATAATATATTCAATCCCTGTCCCTATGCCATGCTCCACAGGTTTGACGGCTCGGCGCTGTTCGGCGCTGCGCTTCCCATGTGGAAAGAGCTTCTCTCGGGCGTGATGCTTCTCGGGAACAGTGTAACGGAGAACAAAAACAGCATCTTTCTCGGCTCGGACACAGTTCCCATCGCCACGGCAGGCTCGCCCTATTCGGGCACCAACATCTACCGTGGAACGCTGAACGAGAACGAGAGCGGCGAGCTTCCTAACGGCTACCGCTTCACCTGGGATTTCGGCACGGACAAGGCAAACGGCACTATCCGCTGCGTTGCGCTGACAAGTAGGATGTTCGGTGACGCAGGCTTTCACTCGGACGGAGAAACTGACGGCAGCTTCATGATGGACCCCTGCCACATCGGCACTACGGGCATCGACCCGACTGTATGGTTTGAATATGGCTGCGGTCAGTATCTCGGCACCTTTGAAAGCGGCGTGCACCTCTACGCAGAGCTTGACGGCAACGGGGCGCTGGTATTCCGCACCTACCGCAGCATCGACCCGTCAGCGCTTATGATAAACGACAGCGTGGGTCTTTCGGCGGTGTCGGAGCCTGTTTCGGAAAGGCGTGTGACGCTGCCGTTTGCGGTGAAGTATGACGACCGCTATTTCCTCGATACCGACACGATGGTGATGTATTATTTCGGCGAGGCTGTCATGCACTCCGACACGGGCACCATGGACATCACCTACACGGGCATCAGCCTTGACAGCTTTTCCGTCGTGGAAACGAAAACGCTCACTATCCCCAAATACTGCGGCAACTACTATATCGGGGCAGTCTGGAAGGGGCATGTGTATTTTCTTACTCCCGACGGTCTGTCGGAATTTACGGCGGACGGCACTCTTGTAAAGGACCATGCTGCGCCGTATGGTCAGGGCACGCTGCTGTTCCTGCATGAGGGCTGTCTTATGTCCCAGTCACCCACGGGCGATATCTACTGCTACTCCCACGGCGATACGCCCACAAGAACGCATTTCGGACGTAACTGCTTCACCTGCGTGAATGTCGACCTGAAAGCGCCCTATACAGCCTTTACCCGTCGCCGCCGCCATCAGCAGGGCGAGGCTTCCGTGAAGTGCGAGGCTGCCGCTGCCATTGCGCCATACATGGCAACGGTGAACGACCTTTCACAGCCGCTTACAAAGACCTCTGCGCATACCCTCAAGGTGGTGTACGAGATAACCAATTAATATATAATGCCGCATGGTTTCTGAACGAGAGCCATGCGGCATTTCTGTCATAATTTGCTTTTGTGAGGTCGGAATAATAGACCGTCTGCGGCACAATATAATTTTCGGATATCATCGTATCGGGGGGATAGAATGAATTTCATACTCTGTGCCGAGTGCTGTCGCTGGCAGCAGGACGGACTATGCACGCTTGACGATATATCACGGGTGACCTCGTCCTGCTGCGGCTGTCCGCATTTCGAGCCGCCTGCTGACCGATGAGCCATATCAGACCGTACCTCTGACACGGATGGTGACTATTCCGGGCTGGGTGATGAAAGCGCCTGTTTCGGGGTCCTGGGTGAAGGTCGCAGCAGGTACTGTGAGCTGCCCGGGGACAGTCGCAAATACGCCTGTAGCTTCGTCATAGGTGTAGTTTGCAGGCTCTGTCCATACCGTGCCGTCAACGGTGACTGCAAGACCCTGAAGCACGGGGTCGAAGGTATCTGTCACAGCTGCGTTGTCCGCTGCGGTGACAGGCAGGCTGCCCGTATTCTGGATGATGAACGTATAGGTCAGCTCGCCGTTTTCCGTCACAGTTTCGGGGGACAGCGACTTTGTGATGGTGAGCGACGGCGCAGCCTCGGCGGTGATGGTCTCGGTGACGGTGAGGGGAGTTGTAAGTCCGCCGCCGCTTATCACTGCGGTATTCACTACCTGACCGCCCTCAGTGGGGGGAGCAAAGCCGTTTACACGTGCCTGATAAGCGATGATGGCGCTGCCGTTTGCGGGGACGGTGATGCCGCTTATCGTGAGGGGAGGACCTGCGGTCACCGCAGGGGCAGCCACAAGGTCGCCGTTTACATAGTACCTGACGCTTCCGTCAACATAGGTCAGCGGAGTCACGCTGCCCGTCCCGAAGGGATAAGCGCCGAGGTCGTCTGTCACGGTAAGTCCCGTGAAGGGCACTGCGCCCGAGTTTACTATGCTCACAAGATAGGTCACTGTGTCGCCCACGGTGTAGCGGTCGACTACAGCGGTCTTTGCGGCGGACAGCACTTCCACTATCTCGCCCGATACGATATTTGAATTGGTGACGGTGTCGTTGTAGGACAGCGTCGCCTGATTATAGAATACAGCCATGATGTTCTCCTTTTCAGTTTTTTTCGGAGCGAAGCTCCTTTATATTCTATGCGGCACAGCTTATAAGCGTGACGACCCTGCCACCGTGTCGTTTTTGTCCTGTTTCGATGGCGGTTTTGTGGTTGCTTATACGGGGCGGCTGTGCTATACTGGTAGTGTAAAATAAAATTATGAGGTGACATCATGGCTAATCCATATCTTCCCACATGGGAATACATCCCCGACGGCGAGCCGAGAGTTTTCGGCGACAGAGTTTATGTTTACGGCTCACATGACCGTGTGGACTCCATCGACTTCTGCGATTATAAGCTGAAGGTCTGGTCTGCGCCCGTAAACGACCTTAACAAGTGGGTCTGCCACGGAGATATCTTCCGCACCCGTGACGGACATGACGCACCGTCTGACGTGGACTGGACGGATAACCTGCTGTTTGCGCCCGATGTGGTGGAGCGTGAGGGGAAGTACTACCTCTACGCGTATATCGTGGGAGCAAAGGGCTGTGTTGCGGTGGCTGACCGCCCCGAGGGTCCCTTTAAGCTGCTCTCAAAGTACAGGTACAACGTGGAGAAGCACTATGACGACGGCACATTCATCGACCCCGGCACGCTTGTGGACGATGACGGACGTGTGTATGTCTACTGCGGCTATCAGGGCAGCTACATGTGCGAGCTGAAAGACAATATGTACGAGATGGTGGACGGCACCTACAAGCCCGACATAATCCCCGTCGAGGAGCCGCACCGCTTCTTCGAGGCATGCTCTCCCAGAAAGGTGGGGGACACCTACTACATGATATATTCGCCGCAGATAGGCAGCAGGCTTGACTATGCCACATCCGACTCCCCCACAGGTCCGTTTACCTACCGTGGCACCATCATCGACAACGGAGTGGACTACCCCGGCGGCAACGACCACGGCTCTATCTGCTGCATCAACGGTCAGTGGTACATCTTCTATCACCGCATGACCAACGGCACTATCATGTCACGCCGTGGCTGTGTTGAGAAGATAGAGATACTCCCCGACGGCACCATTCCGCAGGTGGAGATGACCTCTCTCGGCTTTGAGGACAGCCTTGACCCGTACATGGTCACTCCTGCGGAAACTGCATGCGTGCTTAAGGGCGGCTGCTTTATCACGGAGCTTAACGTTTTCGAGCGTGTAGTCACCAACGTACAGAGCGGTGCGGTCATCGGCTGGAAGTACTTTGATTTCGGCGAGGACTTCGGCTCAAAGACCATGCAGCTTCGTGTGAGCGTGCGTGGCATGGGCAGCAGGGGCACTGTGCGGGTGCTGCTGGACAGCGAGGACGGCGAGGAGATAGGCTCCCTCACCTTCGGCGAGGATGACGCTGTCCTCTCCGCAAGAGTAAAAGCGGTCACAGGCAGACATGCCCTGTACTTCATCGTCGAGGACAGCTACGAGGGCTGGTTCAAGGATTCCATGAAGGGCAGACAGCTATTACAGCTCCGTCAGTTCGTCTTTATGAAATAAAAATCGGCTGCTTCGGCAGCCGTTTTTTAAATTAGGAATTAGGAATGAGGAATGAGGAATTAAGGTGTCCGACTTCGTCGGACTTATTTCAAAACGGCGTTGCCGTAACGCTCCACGTAATTTCATTTCTCATTACACTACACGTAATAGCAGTGAGGAAATAAAAGCAAACAAGGGTGAGCAGTGAACAAGGCGGAAATTGAGATCGCTGCGCAGCAGCGTTCCGAAATTCCTCATTCCTCACTCCTCATTCCTCATTTCTCCCCCTCTCCCTATTGCATTTCTCGCTGAAATGTGGTACAATGTATAAATGCTGATGTGATGGAAAAGGGAAAGATATGACCGAGATAACTGTTTCAAAGAACGACGCAGGGCAGAGGGCGGACAGATTCCTGACAAAGGTGTACCCGAAGCTGACGCTGCCGCTGATATGCAAGCTGATGCGAAAAAAGCGCATAAAGCTGAACGGCGCAAGGGTGGAGCCTAACGTGAAGCTCACCGAGGGCGATGTGTTCAGGTTCTATTTAAGCGACGAGCTGCTGGACAGGGGCGGAGAAAAGGAAGCGGATTTCCGCAATGTGCCGCCTGATATAAACGTGGTGTACGAGGATGAGAATATCCTGCTGGTGGACAAGCCTGTTGGCATGGTGGTGCACGAGGACGATGACAACACCTCGGACACGCTGATAAACAGGGTGAAGTGCTACCTCTGGAAAAAGGGGGAGTACGATCCTGACGAGGAGCAGAGCTTTGCTCCTGCGCTGTGCAACAGGATAGACCGCAACACGGGCGGCATAGTCATCGCTGCCAAAAATGCGGAGAGCCTGCGTATACTCAATCAGAAGATACGTGACAGGGAGCTTGTGAAGCTGTACCTGTGCGTGGTGGCAGGGAAGCCCGAAAGGGACAGCGGAACTCTCACCGCATACCTGCACAAGATAGAAGCGGAGAACAGGGTGGTGGTATCTGACCGAAAGACCCCCGAAAACCGCACCATCAGGACAAAGTACAGGGTGCTCCACAGTATCGGCTCACAGAGCCTTGTGGAGGTGGATCTGCTTACGGGCAGGACGCACCAGATAAGGGCGCACTTTGCGCACATCGGACATGCGCTGATGGGTGACGGAAAGTACGGCAGCAACAGGCTCAACAAACAGTTCGGCTACAATGCGCAGGCGCTGTATTCCTACAGGCTCACGTTCAGCTTCACCACTGACGGCGGCTGCTTACAGTACCTTCACGGGCGCAGCTTTGAAGTCGCCGACCGTGATTCCATCTGGTTCGTGAAGCGCTACAACGAGATAAAAAGCGGCTCGTAAGTGCTGCTTGATATAAAAAAGAATTGATAAGGAGAAACTGAAAAATGACCTATGAAGAGATCGTAAAGGAAGCAAAGGCTTCCCTCTGCGGCAAGGACGCAAAGGAGATCGACGGACATCTTGCCGTTCAGATCGACGTTATCGGCGAGGGCGAGGGTGCATTTTACGTTGAGGTAAAGGACGGCGAGGTATTCGTTGAGCCTTACGAGTACTACGACCGTGACTGCAAGCTCATCGCTACTGCTGACGTATTCGCAAAGCTCATCAGCGGCAAGCTGGACGCTGTGCTGGCTTACACAACAGGCAAGCTCAGGGTCGAGGGCGACCTCGGCAAGGCTCTGGAATTCCAGAAGCTCACAAAGGCTGCCGCAAAGGAAAAGAAGGCGGCTGCAAAGGAGAGCAAGGCTGCTGCAAAGGCAAAGAAGAAATAAGGAAAAGGCGGTCGATGACCGCCCTTTTTATTTGATGGTTTGATGATCTCTGTGCGCCTCGTTTTCGGGGCGCATTTTATTTAACGGACATGAACGGACACAGCACGCTGTGTCCCTACGAGTGTCCCTACGGGTAATGCGTTTTTATTTCTCTATCTCCACTCTTACACGCTTGTCGTCGGTGAGCACCAGCTTACCGCTGACGGGTTCGCCTGCCTTGTTGGTGAAGCCCTTCAGCACGATGGAGCTGCCCTTTTCGATGACACGCTTTGCCTGCGTCACGGATATCTCCTTGCCCCACATCTCCTTCATGAAGAAGAAGCCGCACTGACCGTGGCTGTCCTCGCAGGAGTAGGACTTCTGGAACTCGTACACGTTCTTGCCGCATTTAGGGCACTTTCCGATGACAGGGAGCTTTGAAAAGCGGAACGGGTTGGAGTTCCTTGACGCTTCGGTCCTGTTGTCACGTATGAGCGACTTTGTGAACTCGATTATCTCGTTAAGGAACTCCTCGTCGCTCGCCTGACCCTTTGCGATGCGCTGGAGCGTGGTCTCCCACTCTGCGGTCATCTTTGCGCTCTTCACGTTTTCGGGAACTACGTCGATGACACGTCTGCCCTTGTCGGTGGGGATGAGCTGCTTGCCCTTGCGCTCCACATAGCCACGCTTCACCAGCGTTTCGATTATCGCCGCACGGGTAGCAGGTGTGCCGAGTCCCTTTTTCTCCACGTCCTCGTTCTCGTCGTAGTCGTCGTTGCCTGCGTGCTCCATCGCCGACAGCAGCATGTCCTCGGTGTAGCGCTTCGGGGGAGTGGTCTTGTGCTCGGACAGCTTTGCGCTCTTTACGGATATCAGCTTGCCCTCCTCCATCGGGGGGAGAGTACCTGCTGCGTCCTCCTCGTCCTCGTCAGGCTCTGCGACGATGCCCTTCATGTGAGCCTTTATGTCCGCTTCAAGCTGCTTCCAGCCGCCCTGCACCACGGTCTTTCCCTTTGCGGTGAACAGCCTGTCGCCGCAGGAAAGGTCAGCTGTCACGGTGTCGTAGGTGTGCTTCGGCGCAACGGCGCACAGCAGCCTTGCCGCCACAAGACACAGCACGTTGTAGCAGTCCTCGGACAGCCTGTCAAAATCGTAGCGTGCTATCTCCTTCGTGGGCAGCAGCGCATGGTGGTCGGACACCTTTTCGTTGTTCACAAGACGGGATATGTCAGGCTCGGGGGACAGTGCGTCGTAGCTCTCCCCGAAAGGGAACACCTTTGCGGCGAGCTTCACCATCTCCGCCGCCTGCTGGGCCATATCGTCGGTTATGTAGTTGCTGTCTGTACGGGGGTAGGTCATCAGCTTGCTCTCGTACAGCTTCTGTGCGCAGTCAAGCGTCTGCTGCGCAGTGTAGCCGTACAGCTTGTTTGCGTCACGCTGCAACGTCGTGAGGTCGTACAGCTTCGGGGGATTCGCATTTTTCTGCTCCTTTACGACAGACTTTACCTCAGCCTTGTCGCCGCATGCCGCAGCTGCCTTTTCAGCCTCGTCCTTACCCTCTATCTTCTCGCTCTCTGCGGTGAATCTTCCGCAGGACAGCACCACGGAGTAGTACTTTGCGCTGCTGAACTGCTCTATCTTCTTTTCACGCTCCACCAGCATCGCAAGGGTAGGGGTCTGCACACGTCCCACCGACAGCAGGTTGCGGTATTTCACGGTGAACAGCTGCGTTGCGTTCATGCCGACTATCCAGTCAGCCTTGTTTCTTGCAAGACCCGAGCGGTACAGCGCATCGTACTCATGACCGTCACGCAGGCTGCTGAAGCCGTCACGTATAGCCTCGTCCGTCATGGAGCTTATCCACAGCCTCCTGAAAGGCTTCGTGCAGCCTGCAAGCTCATACACATAGCGGAACACGCACTCGCCCTCACGGCCTGCGTCAGTCGCACAGATAAGCTCGTCCACGTCGTCACGCAGCATCAGCGCTTTCAGATTCTCGTACTGTGCCGCAGTGCTCTCCGCAACTGTCCACTTGAACTTTTCGGGCAGTATCGGCAGATTCTCGAACTTCCACGGCTTCATGTAGCGCTTGTCGTATTCCTCGGGCGCTGCCAGTGCCACAAGATGTCCGTAGCACCAGGAAACTATATATCCGTTGCCCTCGGTGAAGCCCTCGCCTCGCCGCTTGTTTGCGCCGATGACCTTTGCGATGGAGTTGCCCACTGACGGCTTTTCTGCAATTACTAATTTCATATTTGTACCTACCTTGTTGTTGATCATATTACCCCGAGCTTTGTCAGCAGTCCCACGATGAAAAGTGCGACCACGAT
>JAGAKC010000266.1 GCA_017848155.1 Oscillospiraceae bacterium
CTTTTCTTCGTCATAGGTCAGCTGCCGATGCACCGCTGGTCCGCCGACGAGGACAGAAAGCACTGGTGCGTGATACGTGAGGCGCAGGCAAGGATGGCAAGGCTTGACAGGAACGCATCGCTTGCGGTGCTGACCGACTGCGGCGAGTTCAGCGAGATACACCCGAAAAACAAGGCGCTGCCCGGTCACAGGTTCTTCCTTGCGGCAATGAACGGCTGCTATGAAGCGGATTTCGAGAACACGAACGGCACCTCCACCGAAAATCCCGAGGCCTTCCAGATAGTATGGAACGCTGACAGTGCGGATATCTTCATCACGACGGGAATGGGTCTTGAGGTACGCGGCGACAGCGGTGAGATACACGGCTTCGAGATAGCCGCAGAGGACGGAGAGTTCAGAGCTGCTGCGGCGGTGATAGCCGACCCGAAGGACTGGAACGCAGGCGAGGGCAGCACCGTGATACGTGTGAGCGGCGTTAACGAGCCTGCACAGGTGCGCTACCTGTGGACGAACTACACCGACGACATAACGCTGTTCGACAGCGAAACGAATATTCCGCTGCCGCCGTTCAGCTTCAGAAAGCCGCAGCACAGGGGATAAATCATACAGAACATACAGAGCAAAAGCGAAAGGAACAAGCAATGATAGCACTGGTCACAGGTGCGAGCGCAGGGATAGGCAGAGATATAGCACGCTCCCTCGCAAAGCACGGAATAAACCTCATAATAACCGCAAGACGGCAGGACAGGCTGCTGGAGCTTAAAAAGGAGCTTACTGCGGAGTACGGCGTAAGGGTAAAGACCATCACCGCCGACCTCTCCTCGGAAAGGCAGTGCAGGGAGCTTCACCGCCGTGTGCAGAGCTGCAACATCGACATACTCGTGAACAACGCAGGACTGGGAGTTTTCGGAAACTTCACCGACACGAGCCTTGACAGGGAGCTTGACATGCTGGACATCAACGTGCGGGCCTTCCATATACTGTTCAAGCTGTTCCTGCAGGACTTCGTGAAGCGTGACAGCGGATATATACTGAACTCCGCAAGCTCCGCAGGCTTCTTCCCCGGGCCGATGTTCTCGTCCTACTACGCTTCAAAGGCGTACACCGTGCGCATGACAGAGGCGGTGCTTGAGGAGCTTCGCCACAAGGGAAGCAATGTAAAGGTGTCCATGCTGTGCCCCGGCCCCGTTGCGACGGAGTTTCTTGACAGGGCGGGCGTCAGCTTCGCAATGCGTCCGCAGAGCAGCGAGTACGTTGCGGAATACGCAGTAAGAGAGATGTTCGGCGGTGCACGCTTTATCTGCCCGTCGCTTCCGATGAAGCTGGGACTTGCCGTCTGCGGCTTCATACCCGAAATGACAGCGGCTGTGGGCGCAAGGCTCATACAGTCACGCAGAGAGGAATTATAAATGGCTTCACAGACAGAGATAACCGTCCGTTATGCCGAAACGGACTGCATGGGAGTGGTGCACCACGCAGTGTACCCCGTGTGGTACGAGGTGGCAAGGACAGACTATATAAAGGCGCTGGGAA
>JAGAKC010000267.1 GCA_017848155.1 Oscillospiraceae bacterium
AAGCACTTTTTAAAAAAATATTAAAAATTTTTAAAAAAGTTTTTTATTCCTCAAAATACGATAAAGGGCAGCACCGAAAACCGATGCTGCCCTGTCCGATCATTGATGCTCAAACATCAGCTATCAGCTGATAACCTTTGTAAAGACAAGTACCTGAATGATGATACCTGCAAGAACATACAGTTCAACGATACCGCCCACAAGACCCAGCGCCCAGCCTATAATGAAGCCGATAGCAGGGATCCAGCCTGTGATAGCTGTAGCAAGCCAGATAACAGCACCTGCAACGATACCTACAACCAGGTAGATGAGAATGCCTACAACAAGATTTGCAACAGTATCTACATTCTTAAAAGAAAGCGGAAATATCTTCTTTAACATATCCATGATGCTTACTCCTTATACATTAATTGTGTTCAGCAGGTTTTTCTGCCTGATATAATCATATACCAAAAATCGACTTTTGTCAATATTATTGCAATTACTCATCAAAAATTTAGGAGAAAAATCCAAAAACAGCCTGTTTTTTCTCAATTATCTCATTAAATCTATCTAAATACTCATATGGGTATTTATGATTGCATATCCGTTCTATCCTGCCCGTCGATGTATCGACCAGTTTGGTAGAAGCGCCTGCGCCCACCGCCAGAATAGTCTGTATCTCCTCCATGATGTACATGTTGTAAAGACTCTCTGTGCCTGTGAGTGCATATCCCGTGTTTTCCTGATTGTCCACAGTATTCTTCTGCCTGTAAAGGTAATACGGCGCATAGCCCTCCTCTGAAAGCAGCTTGTGAGTATAGTCTATCATAGCCGCAACATCGCTGTTTGAACCGATCTCCGCCTCACCGAAAAGCGCAGCAGCACGCTTAAGCGACAGACTATGCACCGTGATATTGTCGGGAGCAAGTGCACAGACACGCTGCAGACTGTAGCGGAAGCCCTCAAGGTCATCCTCGGGAAGTCCTGCGATAAGATCCATATTGATGCTGCGGAAGCCTACCTCCCTTGCCAGATCATATGCATCCTCCGTCTGCTGTGATGTATGCTGTCTGCCTATCGCTTTAAGTACGCTGTCACGCATGGTCTGCGGATTTACAGATATCCTGTCAGCGCCGGCCGCCTTTATTACCTCCAGCTTTTCACGTGTTATAGTATCAGGTCTGCCTGCTTCAACGGTAAACTCACGCACGTGTGAGCGGTCAAAGCGGTCAAGCGCAGCAAACACTTTTTTCAGCTGTTCTGCCGACAGCGTCGTGGGAGTACCTCCGCCCACATAAATCGTATCAAGCCTGAGCCTAAGCTTTTCAGCCATATCCGCCGTATACTTAAGCTCATCCACCAGCCTGTCAACATACTCGTCCATTCGTCCTGCCGCCTTATCGACGGAGTGCGATACAAAGCTGCAGTAGCTGCATCGTGTGGGACAAAACGGAACTGAAATATAAAGGCTGTATGATCTTTCAGGCATAGACGCAATAAGAGGACGCTGTACCCTGTTTATCTTTCTCGCAAGAGCAAGCTTTCTCGCTGACACCATCAGCTTGCCCTCCGCATAGGAGTCCTGCATATTCGCCAGCAGCTTCACGGGCCGCACGCCCGTCAGTATACCCCACGGCATGCTCTTTCCCGTGTACTCACGCAGCACCTTGAAAAGCAACACCGAAAGCACACGCTCCTGCTCCTTTTCGCTTTCACCCGCAGGAATATCCTCGCTTGCAAAATAACACTCACGCTCGGTCTTAAGCTCTGCGGAGAGAGTCCAGCCGTTTACACGCTCTATCCGCTCCGTAAGACAATATTCACCCTTTGCGTCCGCCTTATCAAACGACATTTCTATCTTAAGAGGCGGAAAGAAGCTGCGGAAGAGCCGCTCTATCTCATAATGAAAACCATGGTTTGCAAAAATCAGGATCATAAAATCACCCAAGCCTTATCTGCATCTGTTTTACCCGAGAAACGGGTTGTATTTCTTTTCAAAGGAAAGCGTAGTACTGCTTCCGTGACCGCTGTACACCGTATAATCGCCCTGTATCTCTGATATCTTACGGAGCGATCTCTGCATCTCCGCTCCGCTTGCGGAGTATCCGTCCGTCCTGCCGATAGAGCCGTTGAACAGCGTATCTCCTGCAAAGATGACATCCTCGCAGAAAAGCAGGCAGCAACCTGCCGTGTGTCCGGGAGTGCCCATTGCCCTGAACGTTATTCCACAGGCGGTAAACTCATCACCGTCCGCAAAGCTGCGGTCAAGGCTTACAGGCTCAAACGGAATATACGGCATAAAATCCGCCCAGCTCTTTGCTGCGCTCCTGAACATCTCCTCGTCCAGCCTTGCACCTATGACCTCGCAATCGGTGCGGCGCACAAGCTCCGCAACACCTGCAAAATGATCGAAATGTCCATGTGTAAGTATTATCGAACCAAGCGTCAGTTCCTTGCTGTTAAGAAACATCAGCACCTCTGATGAGGACGCAGGGTCTATCACGACAGCCTTTTTATCCTCGCCCTCCAGTATATAGCAGTTCGTCTGCAATGCCCCAAGAGGTAATTCGTATATCTTATTCATATTTTCTCCTTTTCAGCCAGTGCAGGATCGGTCGTGTTTTCAAATGCTTTTTCTGAAACAGATAATGCGATCGGCTTCGTCAAATCCCAATGACAAATGGAAGTCAAGGCTGACTGTATTAGTCAGTTCACAATCACTTGCAAATTCACTGCATCCCATATCCTTCGCCCATTGCTCGCAGGCAAGCACCAGCTCCTTTGCATAGCCCTTGTTTCGATACTTTTCTTCGACAAACACGCCTTCCAGATATCCAACGGGAGAGCTGCTTGTTCCTTCAACATAATCGTTTCTCAGACCGCATTGAGCAAATCCTATAGGCATATCCTCCAGATATTTGATAAAGCATACCGCTGTTCTGCTGCTTATACTCGCCGCAAATTCCCTCTGTAGCTCTGCGACCGAGCTGTCATCCCACATTCTGACCGCAAGTTCGGCTACAGTTTTACTGTCCGCAGCAACCGCCTTTTTTACCAAACAGATCACCTCACAGCACTACTGACCGCACATCATTTCTTCGTCAGTTTCGCACCGCCCCTTGTCTTATTGTAAGACTCGGTCGCATTGAACGCCTCGATCAGCTTCTTTTCCATCTTATTCAGCTTCTTCACCTTGCAGGGGATTATCCGCACGTATGCCTCCATACCGTACTTGATATCAGCATATACATCGCCCTTTCCCTTGCCGCTGAAATGATTATGCACTCTCTGACAGACATTCACCGACTGACCAATGTATATGTTCTCATAATTCTTAAAACGGTTGAAGTGCACCTTTTTCTCAAATATCATGATAACATAGCAGCCCGAAAAGTCATTGTACTTGTAGCCCGTGGGCTCTCCGTCCACATCGTCCGTTATCCAGTTATTCTCAAAATCCGTGTAGTGGATGAACCTGCCCGAGCGTATCCTCTTTCGCAGTCGTGCGTTGGTGGCTCTCCTGCCGCAATGTATGACGATAAGCACCACGACGAGCGCCGCAAGCGCCACGCACAGCATAAGCAGCTGCCGCTGTGTAAGCTCCATTTACTGCTTTCCCGTTCTCTCCACGGAGATGACTCCGGGTATCTTCTTGACCTTC
>JAGAKC010000268.1 GCA_017848155.1 Oscillospiraceae bacterium
CCATACTCTCTCCATCGGTTTCAAAGCAAGGGATAATGCCCTCCCAGACGTGCTTTAAGCCATTTATCTTCATATACTCGTCGATAGCCTTATAGCCGTTCGGAATGACCACAAACGGATTGTCAAACGGACTTTCAATATGCACAGCCGCATATTTCTGCGCTTTCTGCTCCTTGATCTCAAGACCGTCGGGGGTGAGATCATCAGGCAGTACCCATGCGGCGGTGTAGCCATGCATATTGTACACATTTATCTGCTCCTGAGATAGGTACGGGAAATCCCAGCCGATGACCTTAGGGGAATCAACTCCGTGCTCCTTTGCGATCTTATATATCCTGTCAAGCGCGTCACCCTCGGGGTTGGTGCTTATGGCGGTGTATACTACATAGCGGAACGAGGGCACGGTCTCCACACGCAGATTCGAGTACGCCTCATCAAAAGCGCCGAGATCATCTCTGAAAAGATTATCAAGAGAGCAGTTAAAGAGTGTGCACAGCTCTATCGCCTTTTCTATCTCGGGCTTGCACTCGTCGTTTTCCCAAACATAAGGATACCACTAATAAAATTTAGTCAATCTTTCCGACAAAGCGGTAGAATATCTCAACCTCTTGAGTAATCTCACCGCTTTCGTCCCGTTCTTTTTCGTGGACTACTATCTTGTCTATAAGCTCGTTCAGCAGCGGAGCATTAAGCTCTGTCAGCTCGGTGTACTTTCGCACAAGGTTGAGCCACTTTTCAGCCCCGTCGGTGTCCTGTGCGGACTTGTCGAGCCTGTCCTGAAGCTCCTGTTTTTTCGCTTCAAGCTGAACCTGCTCCTCCTGATACTTTGCCGAGAGCATTGAGAAATTTCGCTCGGTGATTGCTTCTTTTGCTCTGTCCTCGTACATCTTGACGAAGAGATTATCAAGCTCTGTAAGCCGCTTTTCGGCTTTAGCAAGCTCCTTTTTGGTGTGGGAGACCTCTGCATTCCGCTGCTTATCTCCGCTTTTGAGCAGCCGTTGGAGCAGCTCGCTGTCGTTCTTCTGATGAGCCTCTGCTATCCAATACTGCAATCCTCCCAGCACCACAGCGTATAAAATATCGTATCGAATATGGTGGATAGAGCATTTTTCCTTGCCGTATTCGCTGTAGGTGGTGCAGAAATAATGCCGCTTTTCCTTACGAGTGGCGGTGGGATAATTGTGGAGATACCTAAGTCCCCAGCCGCAGTCAGCGCATTTCAGCAGTCCTGCAAACATCTGCGTTTCGCCGCTTTTGGTAGTGCGCTTTCTGCTCTGTATATGAGCCTGCGCCTGCTCCCAAAGCTCCAACGAGATTATCGGTTCATGGGTGTTTTCTACGATGACCCACTCCGACCTGTCCTTGCGTATCTGCTTGTGGTTTTTATAGGATACTGTTGTTACTCTCTGCTGTGCGAGATTTCCGATATAAATCTCATTGTTAAGAATGCCACGCACCATACAGTCATTCCACAGATGTGAAGTCACAAGGGGATTTTCTTTGCCTTTAAGCTGATAGCGATGATCTGAGGGGATAGGAACACCGTCTTTGTTGAGCTGTTTTGCAATCTGTTTCGGACTTGCTCCTCTTGCCCTCTGCTCAAATATCCGTCTTACGATAACGGCGGCTTCTTCATCAATGATCGGCGTATGCTTTTCATCATCTGCCTTGATGTAACCGTAAGCAGCGGAAGCCGCCAGATACTTGCCCTGCCTTGAATTTGCCGCCATGACACTGCGAACTTTTTTGGAAGTGTTTGCGGCGTGCCATTCGTTGAACAAATTCATCACGGGCATAAGATCCATTGCCGAACTGTTTCTGTCGAGGGTATCCACATTGTCGCTCAGGG
>JAGAKC010000269.1 GCA_017848155.1 Oscillospiraceae bacterium
AGGCTATCTTACGGCATTATTCATGGCACAGCAGGGCTGCAACCTTATACTGCACAGCAGGAAGCCCGAAAACACCGAAAAGGTGCTTTCCGAGGTAAAGGCGCTGGGAGTTGACGCATACACGGTATCTGCGGAGCTTTCCGACCTTGACGCAGTTGCAGCGATGCTTAAGGAGATAGACGAGCGTGGCACGGTGGTGGATATCGTGCTGAACAACGCAGGACTCCAGATAGCATACAGGAACGAGTATTACAGCACACCCGTGTCAGACTACACCGAGAGCTTTAAGATAAACACCATAGCTCCTGCGATGATATGCTACCACTTCATGCCGAAGATGATAGAGCGTGGCTTCGGACGTATCCTTAACACGACCAGCGGCATCAGGCTGGAGCCGCAGCAGGCAGGCTACTCCGCAAGCAAGGCGGCGCTTGACAAGATAACCATCGACCTCGGCTCCACGGTCGAGGGCACCGACGTGATGATAAACCTCACCGACCCGGGCTGGTGCAGGACGGACCTCGGCGGACCCCACGCTCCGAACGCACCCGAAAGCGCTATCCCCGGAATAGTGGTCGGCGCATTCGTTGACGACAGGAAGTCGGGCAGATACCTCAATGCACCGCACTTCACGGGAATGACGCTCGAGGACGCCGTAAGAAAGGCAGAAGCAGAGTTTGACAGCCCCTACGGTAATTGACGGAGGACAGATGGACTACATTAAAGGAATGACCTTTGCGCCCTTTGCGAGAAAGGGGGCACTGCTCAGCAGAGAGGCACGTCAGAGCCTCGACAGACTTATAGAGCGCACCAATGCGAACTTCATCATACTCGTGCCAAACGGCATGCAGGACACCGCACAGTCGGAAATGATAGACTTCCGCTCCGAGGCGTCCATGGAGGACGGCGAGCTTCAGGAGTTCATACATTATGCACGGTCGGGCGGACTCCGTGTGGCGCTCAAGCCTACGGTAAACTGCCGCAACGGCACATGGCGTGCACATATCAATTTTTTTGACGAGGACGTCCCCTGTGAGCCGAAATGGCGCAACTGGTTCAGGTCGTACACGGAGTTTCAGCTGCACTATGCCGAGATAGCGGAGAAATGCGGCTGCGAGATGTTCATTGCAGGCTGCGAGATGGTGCAGAGCGAGCGCCGTGAGGAAGAGTGGCGCACACTTATCAGCGACATCCGCCGTGAATACGGGGGACTTGTGTCCTACAACACCGACAAGTATCAGGAGCACAACGTTAAATGGTGGGACGCACTGGATGTCATCTCGTCCAGCGGCTACTATCCGATAACCGACTGGGAGAGGCAGCTCGACAGGATAGAAGCGGTGGTAAAGCGCTTCGGAAAGCCGTTCTTCTTTGCGGAGGCAGGCTGCATGTCCACGAACGGCTCGAATCTCGTGCCCAATGACTGGGGAGTGCTCGGCGCAGTTGACCTTCAGGGTCAGGCGGACTGGTACAGGGCAATGTTCACGGCATGTGAAAAGCGTGACTGGGTGAGCGGCTTTGCAATGTGGGACTGGGCATGGCGGCAGTACCCCGAATCAAAGGCGGTAACGCACGGCGGCTACGATATATACTGTAAGCCTGCCGAAAAGGTGGTAAGCGAATTTTATGGCAGAAGATAAGGCACGCACCGTGAAGGGTGCGTTTGAGACCTCGTCAGAGGTGATAGAGGAGAGCTTCCGAAAGCACAGGGACAGCAAGCTGCGGATACTCCTCGGACTATACAAGGGGCAGTATCTGCGGCTTTTCGGTGCAGTGCTGCTTTTTGCGGTAAAGCACTGTCCCGTGTGGGTGCTGCCTATTGCGACGGCAAACATAATAAACACAGCAACAAATCCCGATGAAAATGCGCTGCGTGACATCATCATCAATGTGGCGGTAATGGTGGTGCTGGTGGCGCAGAATGTACTGTCGAACTACTTTCATGTGTCGCTTTACAGCAAGGTGATACGCGGTGTTGAGGCAGGACTTCGCAGCACGATGGTGACGAAGCTGCAGAAGCTGTCCATGACCTTTCACAACGAGATACAGACGGGCAGGCTCCAGTCAAAGATGATACGTGACGTGGAGCAGATAGAGGGACTTTCCTCGCAGATATTCATTTCGGTGCTTAGCATCATAATGAACATCATCGTGGCATTCGGAGTCGTTGTGAGCACCTCGATGACGGTATTCCTGTTCTTTCTCGGCACGATACCTGTTGCGGTGCTGATACGCACGGTGTTCAGAAAGACCATCAACACACGCAACCGTGAATTCCGAAAGGAGATGGAGGAAACTGCGGTAGCCGTGACCGAGATGACCGAGCTTATCCCCGTCACACGTGCCCATGCGCTGGAGGACGTGGAAACGAAACAGCTGAACGGTCAGCTTAAGCGCACCGCAGAAAAGGGCTTCAGACTGGACGTGATACAGAGCTTTTTCGGCTCGATAAGCTGGGCGTCGTTCCAGATATTTCAGGTGGTGTGCCTCGGCTTTACAGGCTGGCTCGCCGCATGCGGAACTATACTTCCCGGCGATGTGGTGATGTACCAGACCTACTTCTCCACCATCGTGAATCAGGTCAGCGGCATAATCACGCTGCTGCCCATCATCTCAAAGGGACTTGAAGCGGTAAGCTCGGTGGGAGAGATACTTCTGTCCGACGACATCGAGGAGCCTGACGAGAAGCCTGAGATAGGAGAGGTATACGGCGATATCGAGTTTAAGAACGTTACATTTCAGTTCCGTGACGCAGACACACCCGTGCTGAACGATCTCAGCTTCACAGTGAAGCGTGGTGAAACTGTGGCATTTGTGGGCGCTTCGGGCGCAGGAAAGACCACGATACTTAACCTTGTCATCGGCTTTCTTAAGCCGCAGTCGGGTCAGGTGCTGATAGACGGAAAGGACATAAACGAGTTCAGCCTTAAGAGCTATCGCAGACATATCGCAGTGGTGCCGCAGAATGCGATGATATTCACGGGCACGCTGCGTGAGAATATCACCTACGGCACGGAAACGACCGACGACGGCTTCCTTGCGGAGGTGATAGAGTCGGCAAACCTCACGGAGCTCGTACATTCGCTTCCCGAGGGACTTGACACACGCATAAACGAGCACGGCGCAAACCTTTCGGGCGGACAGCGTCAGAGAGTATCCATTGCACGTGCATTCATACGCAGACCACGGATACTGATACTGGACGAGGCTACCTCGGCGCTTGACACGGTGTCCGAGCGTAAGATACAGGAGAGCGTGGACAGGCTGGTGCAGGACAGGACGACGCTCATCGTTGCGCACAGGCTGTCCACCATCAGGAATGCCGACAGGATAGCGGTGATAGGCGACGGAGGTCTGCTGGAATACGGCACCTTTGACGAGCTTATGGAGAAAAAGGGCGAATTTTATCACATGAGGACATTACAGGGATAATATGGCTTACATACAGAGCTTTCGGAGATATGAAACGAAATATCTGCTGACACGTCAGCAGGCGGAGCGGCTGGTCGAGATGGCAGGCGACATGCTGATTCCCGACAGATACGGGGATTACACCATCTGCAACCTGTACCTTGACACGGAGGACTTCTATTTTATCGAGCACTCGCTTGACAAGCCTGTGTATAAGGAGAAGCTGCGGCTCAGGAGCTACGGCAATACCGACGGCGAGGGCACGGCTTTTCTGGAGATAAAGAAGAAGTACAACGGCGTCGTGTACAAGCGCAGGATAACGCTCCCGTACATACAGGCGCAGCGGTATCTGCTCCACGGAGAAAGACCGCAGTGTCTTGACGGCTTCAGGCAGGAGCAGATCTTTTCGGAGATAGACTGGCTCATAAAGCGGTATTCGCCCGTGCCGAGGGTGTACCTTGCATATGACAGACGTGCGTATGCGTCGGAGCAGTTTCAGGGGCTTCGTGTCACGTTTGACAGCAGCATCCGCAGCCGCTTTTCGGAGCTTACCCTCGCCCATGACAGCGGCACGCAGCTGCTTCATACGGGCATAGAGGACTACAGGCTGATGGAGATAAAATCCGACGGTGCGGTGCCGTATCCGCTGGCGCAGATATTGTCAGAGCTTCGGATATATCCCGTGTCCTTTTCAAAATACGGCAATATCTACAAAGCATTTCTTTGCGCAGATAAGGAGATACATGTATGACAGAATTACTTTTTTCAAGGACGGAGATACTTTCGGGACTTCCCGAGGCGGCAGCGGCAACGGGCATCACGCTCCTCTGCGGCATCATTACGGCGATAGTGTACAGGCTGGGCGCTGACAAGCCGTCGAAATACATGATGGTGTCAACGCTCATCATCCCGACGATAGTGCAGGCGGTGATAATGATGGTAAACGGCAGCATCGGCGCAGGCGTTGCGGCGGCAGGCGCATTCAGCCTTGTGCGCTTCCGCTCCATCCCGGGCAGCTCCCGTGATATCTGCATACTGTTTCTCGGCATGGCGGCAGGACTTGTGGCAGGTATGGGCTTCCTCGGCTATGCGCTGGCGGTGACGGTGGTGCTTGGTGTAGTCATCGTGCTTGCGGAGAAGCTGCTTCCGCCGCACGGCAGGGACACTCTCCGTCAGCTTAAGATAACCATTCCCGAGGACATGGACTACAGCGGAGTTTTTGACGAGATACTGGACGAATACACATCCTCGCACAGGATGACAAGGGTGAGGACAGTGCGCATGGGCACGATGTACGAGCTTATCTACGACGTGCACGTGAAAAAGAGCGTTTCGGAAAAGGAGATGTTGGACAGGCTGCGCAGCCGCAACGGAAATCTCACCGTATGCCTCGGCATAGTCCCCGACGCTAAGGAAGAGCTGTAAGAAAGGAGCTTATCTATGAAAAAGTACAGATTTACTGCGGCACTGCTGGCGATGACAATGGTGCTTACCGCCTGCGATGGCGCATCCGATACATCAGCTTCGTCGGTAAGCTCTGCTGACGGCAGCTCACAAGCGCCTGAAAACAGCTCCTCGGCTGATGATATACCCGCCCCTGAGGATACATCTGCTCCTTCTGACACAACATCTGCTGTGGACACCTCTGCCCCCGAGGACACACCCGTGCCCGAGGGGACACTCGTCCCCGAAGAGGAGAAAGAAGCGCTGCCTCCGTCCGTGGAGCTTTCACACGGCGGCGGTATCTACCCCGAGGAGTTTCAGCTCACCCTGACAGGACTTGAGCAGGGGGAGATCTACTACACCACCGACGGCAGCGACCCTGCAAAGAGCGAAACGGCGCAGCTGTACACAGCGCCCCTTGCTGTGAGCGACCGCAGCGGCGACAAGAATATCGCATCCGCCGTATC
>JAGAKC010000270.1 GCA_017848155.1 Oscillospiraceae bacterium
CAGGGCGAGTTCGGAGTCGCCTTTGCAATAGCGGCGATACTTATGATTTTAACGCTTCTGATAAACTTTTCTGCAACCCTTGTCAGCAGATATTTTGCAAAAAAGCGTGAGCTTTGACCGAAAGGAAGATACAATGAGCGATATAATGACAGCGAAAGACCTGAATTTGTGGTACGACAAAACTCAGGCACTCAAAAATGTGAACATTACGATACCCGAAAAGAGCATAACAGCATTTATCGGGCCGTCAGGCTGTGGAAAGTCTACTTTTCTGAAAACACTTAACCGTATGAACGACCTTATTCCCTCGGTCAGGATAACTGGTGAAGTCCGCTACAACGGACAGAACATCTATGACAGCAATGTGGATGTAAACGAGCTGCGCCGTGAGATCGGTATGGTATTCCAGAAGCCTAATCCGTTTCCTATGAGCATTTACGACAACATTGCCTACGGTCCCCGTACACACGGAATAAAGTCAAAGGTTAAGCTTGACGAGATAGTAGAACAGTCCCTCCGTGATGCGGCAATCTGGGACGAGGTAAAGGACAGGCTTAAGAAAAACGCTCTCGGAATGTCAGGCGGTCAGCAGCAGAGGTTATGTATAGCAAGGGCACTTGCCGTGAAGCCGAAAATACTCCTCATGGACGAGCCGACATCTGCACTTGACCCTATTTCAACATCGAGAATTGAAGAACTTGCAATCGAGCTTAAAAAGAGTTATACTATTGTCATAGTGACTCACAATATGCAGCAGGCAGTCCGGATCTCCGACAATACGGCATTCTTTTTACTGGGCGAGCTTATCGAATACGGCGAGACCGAAAAGCTGTTTTCGCAACCGAATGATAAGCGTACCGAAGACTATATTACAGGAAGGTTTGGATAATGAGAAGCAGATTTGATGAGCAGCTGAATATACTTAATACTGAAATGATAGAAATGGGCGCACTCTGCGAGGAGGCTATCGCCCTTGCTTCAAAGGCGCTAACTACGGGAGATGTCGCACTTGCTGAAAACGTGTCGGTAATTTCCGCTGACATCGACCACAAGGAGCGTGACATTGAAGCACGCTGTATGAAATTACTTTTACAGCAGCAGCCTGTTGCAAGGGATTTAAGACAGATCTCCGCCGCCCTTAAAATGATAACCGATATGGAGCGTATCGGTGACCAGGCGGAGGATATCGCGGAGATAATCACCTATCTTGAGGGCAGGACAGCCGAAGAAACGGTGCATATCCGTGATATGGCGGCTGAAACGATATCAATGGTGACAGACAGCGTTGACGCTTATGTTAAAAAGGACACCGAGCTTGCAAAAGCGGTCATCGTCCACGATGACAAGGTCGATGAGTATTTCGACAGGATAAAGGGAAGTCTTATTAAAATGATTGCGGAAACTCCCGAAAACGGCGAATATGCTCTCGACCTGCTGATGATCGCAAAGTATTTTGAGCGTATCGGCGACCACGCAACGAACATCGCCGAGTGGGTGATATTCTCAGTAACAGGCGAACACAAAAACTCGTAAAGGAGTTGATTTTATGATATGGTGCGTTGAGGACGACGCAAGTATCCGTGATATAGAGGTCTATGCCTTGCAGTCAACAGGGTTTGAGGCAAAGGGCTTTGAGGACGGCGACAGCTTTCTTTCTGCACTGAAAACAGAACTTCCCGACCTTGTAATTCTTGATGTGATGCTCCCAGGGACTGACGGCATCGAGGTACTGAAAATTCTCAAAAGCACGGCGGAGTATGTTGATATCCCCGTTATTATGGCTACCGCCAAGGGCGCTGAATTTGACAAGGTGCAAGGGCTTGATCTCGGTGCGGACGATTACCTTGTAAAGCCTTTCGGAATGATGGAAATGATCTCGAGAGTAAAAGCGGTAATGCGCCGCTGTAAGCCTAAAACGGGTAGCCGCATTTTACAGACAGGCGGACTCTCTCTTAATCTTGACGAGCGTACCGTGACGATAAACGGCGAAAAGGTCTCGCTTACCTACAAGGAGTTTGAACTGCTTTCGCTTTTTATGAAAAATGTGGGGCTTGTTTTTTCAAGAGATACTCTCTATAACGAGATTTGGGGAGCTGATTTTGTCGGCGAAACAAGAACAGTTGATATGCACATCAGAACGCTTCGTCAGAAGCTCCTCGAATACGGAGAAATGATCGAGACTGTCCGTCACGTTGGTTACAAGTTCGGAGGCGGCTATGACAAGTAAGATCTTTCGTTCGATTTTTGCCACCTCGCTTGTTGTGCTTTTGGCAACTCTTGCAATAATAACGACTTTTTTATACGATTACTTCACCAATATTCAGATAAACCAGCTTAAGGATGAGCTTTCAATTGCATCTGTGGGAACAGAGCAATCGGGCAAAGAATATCTCGAAGATCTGAAATCGGATAACTTCCGTCTGACATGGGTAGACAGCGACGGAACTGTGCTTTTCGACTCACAGGCTGACAAAGCGACAATGGATAATCACCTTGACCGCGAGGAGATAGCAGAAGCCTTTGAAACGGGAAAGGGAAGCAGTTCACGTCATTCCGCAACTCTCACCGAGAAAACGCTTTATGAGGCGGCACTTCTTGCAGACGGAACTGTACTGCGTATTTCTGTAAACAGATTAAGCGGACTTACGCTCCTGCTTGGAATGATGACTCCTGTGATCATCGTTATCATCATTGCTGTGATAATTTCAGCAGTGCTTGCACATAAGATGTCAAAAAGGATAATTGAGCCGCTGAATAAGCTTGACCTCGATAACCCGACAGAAAATGACGCTTATGAGGAGATAGCTCCGTTACTCCGCCGTATCCACAAGCAGAACATGAAGATAGAGCGCAAGGCGGCAGAGCTTAACCGCAGAAAAGACGAGTTTGAGCTTATCACAAAGAATATGCGTGAGGGACTTGTTCTGCTTGATAAAAACAGAAATATCCTCACTATAAATTCAGCGGCAACCATTATTTTAGGTACAGATGAAAAGTGTGTGGGCAATGAGTTCCTCACGATAAACCGCAGGCACGAAATAACCTCTGCGATCGAAAAGGCACTTACAGACGGACACGCTGAAATTCGTGTAAAGCTGGTCGAAAAGGAATATCAGTTTGATATAAGCCGTATCGAAACGGATGGTGAAACAGTCGGTGCGGTAATCCTTGTGTTTGATATAACAGAGCAGGCTGACGCTGAAAGACTCCGCAGAGAGTTTACGGCGAATGTTTCTCACGAGCTTAAAACTCCGCTCCAGACTATTACGGGCAGTGCGGAGCTTATGGAAAACGGACTTGTGAAGCAGGAAGATATGCCGCGCTTTGTAAGTCATATCCGAGAGGAAGCAACACGGCTTGTAACGCTTGTTGAGGACATTATAAGACTTTCACAGCTTGATGAACAGACAGAGCTTCCGAAGGAAAATGTTTCGCTTTATGAAATAGCAAACGAAGCCTGCGGAGTTCTCCGTGACAGCGCAGATAAAAAAGATATCGCCCTTACTGTATCGGGCGACGGCGGAAATATCTGTGGCGTAAAGCATTTGCTTTTTGAGGTGATCTACAACCTTTGTGACAACGGTATCAAGTATACTCCCGACGGCGGTAAGGTTGAGGTGAATATTGCAGAAACCGAAAAAGATGTAACACTTACAGTTTCCGATAACGGAATAGGTATAGCTCCACAGCATCACGCAAGAATTTTTGAACGTTTTTATCGTGTGGATAAGAGCCATTCAAAAAAATCAGGCGGTACAGGTCTTGGACTTTCTATTGTTAAACATTCTGTTCAGTATCACGGCGGAAAAATTTCAATTCAGAGCGAGGAGAATGAGGGTACTGTCATTACAGTATTTCTGCCGAAGGATGAATAAATTTTAGCGACCGGGAATATTTCGGTCGCTTTTTATCTGAAAATAAATCCTTTTCATTATTATGTATAAATAGAAAATATAAAAAACTACTCCTTGTTATATTCCCCATAATCCCTCATACTCCTCTCAACCGCCTCCGTCATCTGATTGAGCATATACTGCCTGTATGCCGCAGAGGGAACACGCTTTCTCTGCTCGTCGCCCAAATCTACGAAATCCTCCCAAGTGTTTTCCGAGCCGCCGAATTTATCAAAGTATGCAAACAACACTCCGAGTACGCTGCTTGCAGTTTCGCCGTCGGAGTAAAAAGCGTAATCCTCGCAAAGCTCCTTGAACAGATAGATGCTCTGTTGTTCTGTACGGCTGTACTATCTGATTCAGCTACTTTTTCACACTTAATGGATGGTGTATCCACCTTCGGTGAAATCACAATGACCGTCTTGGAATCAGCAGGAACTTTGATAACGAATAAATTTTCGCCTGTCACTGGTGGACAGATCTTTCCAGTTCTCTTAGCCATAGCTATCTCTCTCCTTTCCTCAACATTCAATAGAAAAGCTTTTCTGAATGTTATTGTACACTAAATTCTTTTTATTTGCAACTCGAAAAAACACCTGTTTTTAGCTAGAATTTAGCAGTTTAATTTACTAAATTCTGCTCATATATGAGAGGATTTTCAAGAATACTTTTGGTAATATTTAACACACAAACACTGCGTCGTTTGTTCATATTGTAAAAAAATTAAGCTGAGCCATTAATCGTGACTCAGCTTTATCTTTTTCAATCTTATACTCTTTTTCAGATTTTCGGCAACCGAAAGCATAAGGTATATTTCATCTGCCGTACAATCTTTAAACACTTCGGCAATATCTTCATTTATCTGTTCTGCTGTATCGGCGGTCAACACATCACATAGCACCTTATCGGTCGTGACATTAAGAGCATTACAAATATTGATAAGCGCAGGCAGAGAAAGCTTTGTCTTTGCACTTTCGATCTGACTCAGATGCTGGGGAGATATTCCTGCAAGCTCGGACAGTTTGTCCTGCGTAATTTTCTGTGCTTTGCGTATTTTCTTTATTCTTGCTCCAATAAGCGCATAATTCAACTCCATATTAAATTCTCCTATAAAATTTACTTTAAACCTATTGTAAATTATTTTGGAGTATGATATAATAAACTGTGTATTAATTCTACGCATATACCATAGTTTTATAGTTAAAACTCACATTTATTTCCATAACGTCATCTGTGATGGCATTTGATCAAGGTAATAAGCTATAAAGCTTAAATAAATTTAAGGAGAACAAAAAATTATGAAGATGAAACGAATTGCGGCGGCAATGCTCGCGACGGTGATGGCAGTATCGCTGTCAGCCTGCGGCACAAACAGCGTGAGCACAGGCTCGGAGGACACAGGTGAGGTGCAGGTAAAGACCGAGCGCACCGATAACGAAAAGCCCGACTCTGACGACAGCGCAGCATCCGCTGTGACAGATGCGCCCGAGCAGACCGAGCAGACCGAAC
>JAGAKC010000271.1 GCA_017848155.1 Oscillospiraceae bacterium
AACCTGTGCGACAGCACTGCCACCGCAACAGCCTTTACATCATCAGGTGTGGCAAAGCTCCTGTCATTCATCAGCGCCATGGCCTGTGCAGCCTTATACATAGCTATAGAAGCACGGGGACTTGCGCCCAGCTTCACGAGCTGCGGATTATTCCTTGTCGCATTTACAATGGACAGGATATACGCCTTTACAGGCTCGGATACCGTCACCTGCTCTGCCCTTTCACGAAGCTCCAGCAGCTCCTCGATCGACATTACAGCGCTGACCGGTCTGTCCTGCGGCATTATATCCAGCATCGCCATTTCAGCAGCACGGTCAGGATATCCTATCGACAGCCGCATAAGGAAACGGTCAAGCTGCGCTTCGGGCAGATGATACGTTCCGTAAGTTTCAATAGGATTCTGCGTGGCAAGCGTCATGAACGGCACAGGCAGCCTGTGAGTTACTCCGTCAACGCTTATCTGCTTCTCCTCCATCGCTTCAAGCAGTGCGGACTGCACCTTGGGCGAGGTACGGTTTATCTCGTCCGCCAGCAGGAAATTGCACATCGCCGCACCTTCCTTATACTCGGACTTGCCTGTACTCATGTCGATAGAGGTATAGCCGATAACGTCAGACGGCATAAGGTCAGGCGTGAACTGTATACGTCCGAAGCTGCCCGAAACGCTCCTTGCAAGGGTTTCCGCAAGCAGCGTCTTGCCAACGCCCGGCACATCCTCGATAAGGACATGTCCTCCTGCAAGCATTGCGCAGATGACCTTTTCTATCACCCCACGCTTGCCTATGATGGAGCTTTCAATGTTAGAAATAAGTTGTTCTATCTTTTGATTCATATCATACCTCAGTGTTATCCTTATTTTTTTGGTGTGAGAAATGTTCCACTGCTATGCAGATAAAAACTCCCAACGTTATTATTACAGGTGTTACTCCAAACACTGCGGAGAGCATAAAGCCCCAATCCGTGCCACCTAAAGGACCGCTGAACGTAGGACGTCTGCCCCAGTGGAAATACATCAGCGCAAAAAACCCGCCTCCCACCAATGATATCGGAAGCATGGATAGCGATGTTACCGCAAAACTGTTTAACGAAACTCTTTTGCAGCATATCATGCGCAGCTTGTTAAAAAGTGCAATTCCGAGAAGCAACAAAAGCCCATAGATAATAGGTCCGCCGCCTGTAACTATTGCAACGATGAAAGTGAGTATCACATAGATCAGCATCAAAACCAGACCACCGACAACAAGTGCGGAAATGATAAGAGCTTTTTTCATACTTCCCTCCATACTGCAAAAAGTTGTTCTATCTTTTGATTCATATCATACCTCAGTTTTATCGTTATCTTCCACTTTCTGAGAACTGCTTTGCGGTGCAGCATGTGCGCTACTGTTAGCGGTCTTATTCTCGGTCATAGCAAATACGCAAGCGGTGGTCATAAAAAACACAAAATCTGTTGCCACTAATGCAATACCAAAGATAATATCCTTCAGACCCGCAAAAAAACTTCCCGATAACAGAGCGCCTGAAGGTGTCATCATTCCTTTTATAAATAAAAATATTCCCAAAACAGCCGTAGGGGCAATAAAACACCAGAATGTTTTTGTACCGCTGATTCCCTTGGTCTGTTTCACTTTTCTTAAGATCAGCGAAGATACTACTGCAAAAGCGACATCCAACATCAGGCTTAACATCAAGGCAACGGAATCATCTAACACCATAAACAGCCATAGATCCAAAACAGCTAACCCCGTCATTATAACAGCACCGCTGAAAGCCAGAATCAGCAGAGCGATCACCTTTTTCATACTTCTCTCCATACTGCAAAAAGTTGTTCTATCTTTTGATTCATATCATACCTCAGTTTTATCGATATCTTCCACTTTCTGAGAACTGCTTTGCGGTATCTTCTTATCAGGAAGCACATCTGATACACAGCCTAACACAGCTGTTAATATCGCTACGCCCGAGCCAAGGATCACGATCCAGACTACTGCGACACCGCCCAAGCCTACACCACTTGGTAAACTATTTATCCAAATGATCCCCGCCGTCACAACAGCAACGGAAGGCAGTATCTGTGCGAATATCGTATAAACGACCGTGCGCATCATAAGCTGCCAGAATATTACACTGCGGAAATGACTATGCATCTTACCAACCGCAAGAGAGATCAACACACCGAACCCTAATGGCAAAAGCATAGCCAAAGGGAAATACGATAATGATAAGCACATAAATGCCACCTTCGCTTCTGTTGCAACTGCGAGCAGTTCCACAAAAAGACCTATGCAAATATATTTGAAGTCTTTACGCATTTTCACTCCTCCATGCAAAAACGGCGCGGCTCAAAAAAGCCGCGCCGCAGTTTAAGCGATATTAGCCAAGGAGAGAGTGCTCGTCAGAAGCGTCGAACAGGTGGATCTTGTTGGGATCCAGAGCGAGCTTAACAACATCCTGAGGACGTGCTGTGCATCTGGGAGATACTCTTGCTGTGAGGGGCAGACCCTCGCATGTGAGGTACAGGTATGTTTCAGCACCGAGCATTTCTGTTACGTCAACAGTAGCCTCGATGATACCGTTGTTCTTAGCATTGGAGATGAACATCTCTTCGTCGTGGATGTTCTCGGGACGGATACCAAGGATAACGTCCTTGTCAACATAGTACTTGAGAGCCTCGTTGTCAGCCTTAGCAGCAGGAAGCTCAACATAGAACTTGCGGCCTCTGGATGTCTTGGTGTCCTCGGAACCGAACTCTACAACGTACTTGCCCTCTCTCATGAGGAGCTTTGCGTTGATGAAGTTCATCTGGGGAGAACCGATAAAGCCTGCAACGAACTTGTTTACAGGGTTCTCGTAGAGGTTGATAGGAGAATCG
>JAGAKC010000272.1 GCA_017848155.1 Oscillospiraceae bacterium
ACCTATGTTTTCCGATATCTTCTCACGCTTTGACGCAGGTGTAAGAGATACCATCGACGCCACCGTCGAAAGCGCTCAGAACGTGGGAATGGGAATACTCATAGCTCTGCTGGTGCTTATCGCAGCGGCAGCGCTTACAGCGATACTCACAAGCATCCCCTCGGCACGGCTGAAGCTTGAGAGCTTCTTTTCGGTAGTGCCCGGTATCGGCGGAGTAGTAAGGCGCTTTTCACAGGCAAAGCTAGCCAACGCAATGACCATAATGGTATCAAGCGGCATTTCTCCCGAGGAAGCACTGGAATATGCTGTGATGCTTATCAATGACAAAAAGCTGAAAAAGCAGATACAGGATTGCCACAGACAGCTTATCGACGGAAAGTATTTTGCCGACGCCGTATGCGATTCGGGAATGTTCCCTGCGATACACGGACGCTCGCTGAAGATAGCCTACACCGCAGGCTCTTTCGACAAGGCATGGCGCAAGATAAGCGACAGATGCAATGAGTCCGCACAGCAGACCGCAGCAGCTCTTATCTCCTTTGTGGAGCCTGCTATCATCATTATCCTTGCGGCAATGATAGGCTCGATACTGCTGACCATAATGCTGCCGCTTATGAATATCATGTCAGTGCTTGGATAACATCATGGAGGAGCTACAATGAACAAAAGGACAAAAAGGCTGCCTGTACTTATCGTGTCGATGCTGCTGTCCGCTGTCATTCTGATATGGTTCATCAGCGCTCTGGGTGCGACTCAGAATGCAGCTGACGGACGTGCTCTTTCCGCAGTAAAACAGAATGTGGAGGACGCAGTGACCATGTGCTACGCCATAGAGGGCGCTTATCCCGAAAGCCTTTCTTATCTTAAGGATAATTACGCAGTCACCTACGACGCAGACAGATACATCGTCCATTACGAAGCCGCAGGAGCAAATATCCGTCCCACTGTGACCGTTATCGAAAGGGGCAGTGATTCATGAAAAAATACAGAAGTAAAAACCTTTCCGATGTACTGGGCACTGCCGCAGGTATGATACTTTTTTTGCTGTTTACAGTGTGCATGCTCGTGATGATAGCAGTGGGCGCAGCCACCTACAGCAGGATAAACGATGGCTTCCAGCGTGAATTCACATCCTCTGCGGCGGTAAGATATCTGTCTAATAAAATGAGGAGCGCAGAAAGCTGCACGATAATCGAAAACGGAAACGGAGCCGCACTGAAAAACGGCAGCATTGTCTGCATAATCTACTGCGGCGATGACGGTCTTTACGAAAAAACAGTTTCCGCCACCGCAGCTGTCACGGCAGAGGGCGGCGACAGGATATTCGCTCTTGACCGCCTTAATATTACAGAGGACAAGGGGCTGCTCCATATCTCCGTTACGGTCGGCGAGGACAGCTCTGACGCCATAATTAGAGGAGGGTGAGTCTGCTGAAAGGATCAAAAAAAGGTACGATCGGGAAAAACTCACGGCTCTTCCTGATCGAAATGATATTGACGCTGCTGTTTTTCTGCATATCAGGTGCTGTCATCATGACAGTGTTTGCGTCAGCCGCAGGCAGGATGCAGAAAAACGATCTTACAGACAACGCTGTGCTGTGTGCACAATCCTGCGCTGAAGTGTACTCCGTAACAGGAAGTGTGGAGGAGATGGCGATGACCGTCTTTGGCAGCTCCTGCGAAAAAGTCGAAAGCACTTACCGCATCGGGCTTGACAGGGACTTCCGTCCGTCGGACAGCGCTGCTGTGGTGCTGATACTGAACGAAAAACGCTCTGACGGCGGCAGCGGTACCCTCGGAAGTGTTACCGCAGAGTTCATACATAACGACAGTACGCTGTACTCGCTTACATTCTCCGCATACATTCCGGATAACGGAGGTGAGTCAGATGAATGAAAAAAAGAACAACAGCTTTTCCGGATTCGGTGTGGGTTATGTATCGGTGATGATGATATTCGCCGTGATATGCCTTACGATACTTGCGGTGCTTTCCTTTCAGGCGGCGGATTCGGGCAACGCACTGACCGAACGCAATGCCGCCTTTACAGCTGAATACTATGCCGCAGACGCAAAGGCAAAGCAGCTGCTTATGGAGCTTGACGAGGCTGCTTTTGCGGGGCATCAGAGTTCCTTCTTCGAGGACGACTTCCCTGCTCTTGCTTCAGGATATGACGGAGTATCTGTGACACCCGTGCCCGAGGGCTTCAGGGTATCATATGATACTGCCATAAATGACAGGCTGTCACTTTCATCTGAGATAATGTTCTATACGACCCCGCTCAACGGACGCAGATACGACATAGTAAAATGGGGCAGCTCCTCCCCCGATACACAGGACAGCGGCCCTGCGCTGTGGGACGGCGAATTCTGACAGAAAGGTATTAACATATGGATATCAAAAAAATTCTGGTAGAGGCAGCACACAACGATGCCTCCGACATCTTTATCATATCAGGCGCAAAGCTTTGCTACAAAGCAAACAACACCATCGTCAAAATGGACGGCGCACCTCTCACGGCAGCAGATACAAAGGACCTTGCGCTACAGATATTTGCTCTTTCCGATATGAACTACCCCGAGGCTGATCTGCCTCACAAGGAGCTGGATTTCTCCTTTTCGGTAAAGGATCTCGGCAGATTCAGGGCAAATATTTACAAGCAGCGTGGCTCTTATGCGGCGATACTCCGTTATGTGCCGTTTGAGCTTCCACAATACACCGAGCTAGGTATTCCCGAGGAGGTAATGAAGCTCAGCGAGAACAAAAGCGGTATCGTTCTTATAACAGGTCCAGCAAACAGCGGTAAATCCACCACCCTGTCCTGTATCATAGACAAGATAAACAAAACCAAGAACGGGCATATAATAACACTGGAGGACCCGATCGAATTCCTGCACAGGCATGACAAGTGCCTAATAAGCCAGCGTGAGATAAATATTGATACGTACAGC
>JAGAKC010000032.1 GCA_017848155.1 Oscillospiraceae bacterium
AACACGCTTGATATGAGGTGTGAGAGTCTGGCAGGGATATACCGAGATGGAGTCGCCCGAGTGAACACCTGCACGCTCCACGTGCTCCATGATACCGGGGATAAGGAAGTTCTCGCCATCGCAGATAGCGTCTACCTCTACCTCTGTACCCATCATATACTTGTCGATAAGCACGGGGTTTTCAAGCTCTGTTGCGGTGATGATGGTCATATACTCCTGAACGTCGTTGTCGCAGTGAGCGATGATCATGTTCTGACCGCCGAGAACGTAGGACGGACGCAGAAGTACGGGATATCCGAGCTGGTTTGCTACCTTCAGCGCCTCCTCCGTGGTGAATACCGTGGAGCCCTGAGGTCTGGGGATGCCGCACTTTTCAAGCAGCTCGTCGAAAAGCTCTCTGTCCTCTGCTGCGTCGATGTCGGCAGCGGATGTACCGAGTATCCTTACACCAAGCTCTGTAAGGTGCTTTGTGAGCTTGATAGCTGTCTGACCGCCGAACTGAACGACTACGCCGTAGGGCTTCTCGGTTTCGATAAGCGCCTCAACGTCCTCTCTTGTCAGCGGGTCGAAGTAAAGTCTGTCACCTGTATCGAAGTCGGTGGATACTGTTTCGGGGTTGTTGTTGCAGATAACAGCCTCGCAGCCCTCTTCCTTAAGCGACCATACGCAGTGAACGGAGCAGTAGTCGAACTCGATACCCTGACCGATACGGATAGGACCCGAGCCGAATACGATGATCTTCTTTTTGTCGGTGGGATGCTGCTCGATGAACTCCTTAGCCTCGTTCTCCTCGTCAAAGGTGTTGTAGAAGTAAGGTGTTTCAGCAGCGAACTCTGCCGCACAGGTATCTACCATCTTATATACTGCGAGCTTTCTGTTCTGTACCTTCTGACCCGAGATGCGCTCGATGGTGCTGTCAAGGTAGCAGTACTTCTTGGCTGCGTCGTACTTCTCCTGAGTAAGCTCACCCTCTGCAAGCCACTTCTCCAGCTTCACAAGATTGTTCAGCTTGTTGATGAACCAGCTGTCCACCATTGTGATCTCGTGGATGCGCTCAACGGAAATGCCTCTCTTAAGAGCCTCAAAGATGCAGAAGCAGCGGTCAACGTCAACATCGTACAGCTTCTTCTCGATCTCCTCGTCAGAAAGCTCTGTTAAGGCCTTCTTTGTGAGAGTGTCCATGCCTAGCTCGATGGAACGTACAGCCTTCATCATGCCTGCCTCGAAGGAAGTGCCGATAGCCATGACCTCGCCTGTAGCCTTCATCTGTGTACCGAGAGTCTTTTTCGCATATACGAACTTGTCAAAGGGCCACTTGGGGAACTTTACAACAAGATAGTCTATGGTAGGCTCAAAGCTTGCGTAGGTCTTGCCTGTAACCTGGTTCATGATCTCGTCAAGCGTATAGCCGATAGCGATCTTTGTAGCCACCTTTGCGATGGGGTAGCCTGTTGCCTTGGAAGCAAGAGCGGAAGAACGGGAAACTCTGGGGTTTACCTCGATAACGGCATACTCAAAGCTGTCAGGCTTAAGTGCAAACTGGCAGTTGCAACCGCCCTCAACGCCCAGTGCCTGAACGATATTCAGCGCAGCAGAACGCAGCATGCCGAACTCCTGAGGAGTAAGAGTAACCGCAGGCGCACCGACTATACTGTCGCCTGTATG
>JAGAKC010000273.1 GCA_017848155.1 Oscillospiraceae bacterium
GAGAGGGTAGTTGATGTGCCAGAAGAAGCCGTCCTGCTCCTCGTATTCGCACTCTATATCGGAGATAGATGTCTTACAGTTGGGGCACCAGTTGATGATGCGCTCGCCGTGGTAGATAAGACCCTTGTTGTAGAGGTCAATAAATACCTTCTGTACAGCCTTGGAGCAGCCATCGTCCAGTGTGAAGCGTTCACGCTCCCAGTCGCAGGAGGAGCCGAGCTTCTTCAGCTGCTCTACGATACGACCGCCGTATACTCTCTTCCACTCCCATGCTCTTTCAAGGAAGCCGTCACGTCCGATGTCGTCCTTTGTTACACCGTCCTCTTTCATAGCGGTAACTATCTTCGCTTCGGTAGCGATGGAAGCGTGGTCTGTGCCGGGAAGCCACAGTGCGGAGTAGCCCTGCATCCTTCTCCAGCGGATAAGGATATCCTGGAGAGTGTTGTCGAGAGCGTGACCCATGTGCAGCTGACCTGTGATGTTGGGTGGGGGAATAACGATAGTGTAGGGCTTTTTCTTGGGGTCTATCTCAGCGTGGAAGTATCCCTTTTCCTCCCAGTTTTTATAGATTCGATCCTCAAACTCCTTAGGAGCGTAGGTCTTTGCAAGTTCTTTTCTCATTGGGGTATATGTCCTTTCGTTTTGTATGTGTATGGACGACGATAAAGCGTCTGCTTTGCGCCGACCTTATTTAGTGCGTTGTTTATGTGAGTGCCATGCAAATGCTATTTTGTTTTCAGCGAGCTTACAAGCGCTTCATCAGGTGCGACGAAAAGCGTCCTGTTATTCGTGAATATCACCATTCCGGGCTTTGCGCCTGCGGGCTTTTTCACGAATTTTATCGCCACATAGTCCACGGGCACCTGTGATGACTCTCTGCCTTTTGAGTGGTATGCAGCCAGCATTGCCGCTTCATACAGTGTCTGCTCGGGGACCTCCTGTCCCTCTGTCCTTATTATGACATGCGAGCCTGCTATCCCCTGCGTATGCAGCCATATATCGGCAGCCTTTGCAGTCTTTAGCGTAAGTCGGTCATTCTGCACGTTGTTTCGTCCTACCAGTATCTCAAAGCCGTCGGTAGAGCGGAATTTCAGCGGCTCGGACTGCTTTTTCACCTTTTCATCGGGGCGCACTCCGCCACGGAGATATCCTTGCTCACGCAGCTCTCTGCGTATCTCGGCAAGGTCCGCCTCGCTGTCGGTGCGGCTGACTGCGTCGAAAACGCTGTCGATGTACACAAGCTCCTGCTGTCCCTTTGCGATAAGCTCGGTCAGCATCTTTTCCGCCGTGTCCAGCTTTCTGTACTCGTTGTAGTACTTTTGTGCATTCTGTGCGGGAGTGAGCCGTGCATCAAGCGTTATTACACGCATTTCGCCTGTGTAGAAGTCCTCAAGCTCTGCCTTTGTCATGCCTTTTTCGAGCCTGTAGATATTCGCATTTATCAGGTCGCCACAGACTCGGAATACCTCTCTTTCAGAGCATTCTGCAAGCTCCTTTTTCTGAAGCTCTATCTTGCGTGATACTCTCTCATATGCATTCATCAGCAGCTTCAGCAGGTCATGTGCACGCTGTTTTGTGCGCTCTGACCTGTCGGCTGCGGCGAAGAAGCTGTCAAGCAGCTCGTTTGCGCTGTCGCAGTGCGAGGTCAGCATGCCTGTGGAGTATTGCTCGATGTTTATAAAGCAGAAGTCTTTTTTCTTTCCCGAAAGCTCGGATACTACTGTAAATTCAGCCTCGCCGTTGAGCGCCTTTTTTGCCTTTGCAAGTATGAATCTCAGCCTGTCCCGTGCGCTTTCGGAAAGCTCGTTAAAGACTGCGTCCACATCCTTTGTGCAGTAGTATGCGCACTCTCTTGCGAATATCGGAGAAACGCCCTCAAGGACAGCCGTTAGCTTTTTGGACAGCCTTTCGGTGCTTCCTTCGATGGCGGAAAGTACCTCCTCGGGTGATACTTCCAGAAGATCCAGCCTTTCGCTTCGGGGCGGAGTTTCATAAACGATATTCGGCAGTATGCGTCTTACAGAGGAGATATCGTCTGTTACACGCTTTACGCTGTCTATGACCCGTCCGTCACGGACCAGTATAATGTTACTGTGACGGCCCATTATTTCGGCGATGAGGGTATTTGTTACGATATCGCCTATTTCATTGGTACACTCAAAGTCAAGGTACAGTATCCTTTCCAGACCGTCCTGACGTATATCGGTCAGTCTGCCGCTGCCAAGATGCTTTCGCATCAGCATGCACAGCATAGGCGGCTGAGCAGGATTTTCAAATGCGGCAGAGGTGATGTTTACTCTTGCCGACACGCTGTTTGCGGATAAGATGAGCTTTTTTGCGCCGTCACGCAGTGTACGAAGGGATATCACTATCTCCTCACGTGAGGGCTGATATACCTTGTCAACACGGCTGCCGATGAGCGGCATAAGCTCGTTTTTTACTATATGAAGAAACGCGCCGTCCAGCGACACAAAGCTCACTCCTTTTCATTTTTCGTAGTTTATTTATACATATGCGCAAGGCTCTGTATCGTTTTCAGCCGTGAACACAGTGATGTCGAGAAAACGTCTGCTAAGCAGAGCGGCAAGCCTGTGTGACGCACATTTTTCCGTGCCGAAATGACCTGCGTCGATCAGTACGAAATTGCTGTTGATGGCGTCGACCCATACATTGTGCTTGATGTCGCCTGTTATCAGTGCGTCGCAGCCACGGTCTATAGCGAGCTGCATGGTGCTTCCGCCCGAGCCTGAGCACACCGCCACACGGCGTATCTCACGGTCGATGGGGGTATAGCGCACTCCGCCAAGATCGAGAGCCTTTTTGCAGTGCTCCGCAAGTGCTCTGGCGGTGAACGAAAAGTCAAGCTCACACACAGAGCCGAAGCCTTGTCCATTGGGATGTACAGGCTCCAGATCTCCGTCCACAGCCTCAAAACCCAGCAGCTCCAGCAGTGCGTCGCCTACGCCGCCCTCTGCCATATCGAAATTCGTATGCATGGCAATAGCGCTGATATCCTCGTGCACCAGCTTATACACAGGATTTGGAGGTGATACTCTTTTAAGCGGATCGAATATCACGGGATGGTGAGATATGATAAGGTCCGCACCGTTTTTTACAGCCTCGTCAATTATCGGATTTGTAATATCAAGGCAGGTGCATATCCTCTTTACCTCAGCGTCCATGCTGCCCGTCAGCAGTCCCACATTGTCGTGGACAGCCGTGTTGAACGGTGCTATTGAATTGAGATAATCGTATATATCCTTTACTGTCATGACAGCTCCTCCGCTTTTTTCAGTATTTCCTCTGCAAGCCTGCGCTCCTTTTTTGCCAAATACGCCTGACCTTCTGACAGCTCCATCTGTGCTGCGTTTTTGAGCAGCTTTTCTGCCGTCAGCCGCAGATATTTCGGGTCAGTGACCTTTCCCGTGTACGCAAACAGCTCGCTCGTGTCGCGCTGTTCTCCTGTATATGCGGCAAGCATGACAACATACGCACGCTTTCCGTCGTAGGCAGTACGCTCTTCTAGTATCTCAAAGCCGTCGGCATATAACTGATCACGAAGCCTTTCGATTTTCGTCATAGGCTGAAGAATAAATCTTGTATTCTCCGTCACAAAGCGGCAGCCTGCGATTATTTCCGCTATAAGCTCGCCGCCCATGCCGCAGATGATGACATCGTCTGCGAAGTCTATCTGCTTCAGACCGTCGGACTTTACCACTTGCACATTCGTCACACCTGTCTGCTTTACCGTTTTTCGGGCAGATTCCAGCGGACCATCGTTGATATCTGATGCAATGACATTTTTTGCGCCGTTCATTGCAAGATGGCAGGCAAGCAGCGCATGATCCGTGCCGACATCACATATCGTGACGCCTTTGCGTACCATCGCCGCCGCAGTTTTCAGCCTGTTGTCGAGCGCTATCACTATCAGTTGCCCAGTGCCTCGTTCAGCTTTGCAACGATGTCGTCAGCGTCAACGCCGTGCACCATGCAAGCCTGCTCGATGCTTTCGCCTCTTGCGGAGGGGCAGCCGAGGCAGTGCATTCCCATGCCGAAGAAGATGGGTGCAGCAGCTTCTGCATTGATATCAAGGATATCGCCGATAATGGTATCTTTTGTAATAGTCATGATCTTTATTTCCTTTCTTTTTGGGGCAGTATATACCTGCCCGTTGTATAAATATACATATTATATTATAGCATATAATATGGTATTTGTCCAGTAGTATTGACTTAAAATCCACACAATAACCGCAGATGAAAAAAACGGCAACCCATGAAAATGGATCACCGTTTTTATATAATGTGTCAGTATCAGTCTGATCAGCTCACTGCGATCGCCGAAACATAGAATGCGGAAGCACTGTCGGGATCCTTGGGAACGATCTTGATGGTATACTTGCCGGGCTTGTCGAAGGATGCGATCTCGGCAAACTCAACATAGTTGCCCCAGCCGCCGGGGAAGCTTGCGTCGATAGTCTTCATCCACATATCGTTGAGGTATACATCTACCTTGCCTGCGGAGCCTGTCAGCTTACCGAAGAGGATACCGATATTCTGAGCTTCTACCTCGAATATCAGTGCGCTTGCATCGGGGTCAGCCGCATCACCCGGGCGCATACGTGCAAGCCAGGGGTTATAGAAGTTACCGAAGTTCACGTCCTGTGTTGCGGTAAAGATACCGTTTGCCTTGCAGGCATCATCGCCTGTCATGATAAGAGTAGCGTTCTCGTACTTCATGAGGTCTGCCGTAGTCTCGGGCAGTGCAGGGTCAGTGGTGTCGATGCTGTCAACATTGTCTATAACGCCCTGAAGATAGTTCGTTATCATGTCGGTAAGTACTGCGTGACCGGGCACGTTGGGGTGGATGTTATCGTTGGAGATATCCGTCCATGCGATGTATCCCTTGTCGATAACGTCAAGTATCGCATTTCTGTAGGAGATCATGGGGATATCGTATCTTGCTGCGATCTCATAGTGCAGATCCTGTACGCTGGTGCCGTTTTCCTGGGTCATTACGAGAGTAACGATAGCAGGAGCTGTAGCGTGCTGCCATATCTTTCTGATAAGGCTCTCGTAGGTGCACTTGTTGATAGCGCTTCTGTCGGATGTATCGTTTACAGAGAAATCGATGAACACGAGATCGGGATCCTTGGACAGTACGTCCTGATCGCAGCGGTGTACGCCGATGTAGGAGCCTGTTGCGCCTATACCTGCGTTCACATATCTGATCTTTGCATCGGGGAACTGCTCGATGAGCCAATCGGTTGTAAGACGTGCATAGCAAAGATCGTTTCCTGCGGAGCTTCCCTGTGTTA
>JAGAKC010000274.1 GCA_017848155.1 Oscillospiraceae bacterium
ATGCGGCGGAGAGCTACAAGCATGATTCCACAAGGCGGCTTGCGCTGCTGCTGGTAAAAAGGGGAGAGCATCCCTTCAAGGGACGCTGGGCGCTGCCGGGGGGATTCCTCAGAAAGGGCGAAACTCTTGAGCAGTGCGCTATGCGTGAGATAACCGAGGAAGCAGGGGTGACTCCCGTGTCGCTGATGCCGTCGGCGGTGTTCAGTGATACTGACCGTGACCCGAGGGGGTGGATACTTTCACATTCGTTCGTATCGGTCATGAGCGAGGAGGAGATCATGGCGGTCAGCGGCGATGACGCAGTTGACGCACGGTGGTTCGGACTTGATTTTGCGCAGGACGGCGACAGGCTTACGCTGACGCTTGACGGCGGAGATACCGTGATAAAGGCGGAGCTTCGTGAAACGGGAGTGCGCTTCGGAAATCCCGATTACGAGGCGGAGCTGAGCGGCGGACTTGCGTTCGACCATGCACGTATAATAGCGGTGGCGCTGGGACGGCTGAGGCGGATAGCGGAGGACTTCGACATACTGTTTGATTTCCTGCCGCCACGCTTTACGATAACGAGCTTGCAGCGTGTGCAGGAGGCTATACTCGGCATAACGCTCACTGCGGCGAACTTCCGCAGAAAGGTATCGCCCTACATCGAGGAAACAGAGGAGTACGTCACGGGCGCAGGTCACAGACCCGCAAAGCTGTTCACAAGGAAAAAATGACATAATTTATCAGACGGAGGAAACGCTATGAAAAAGACTCTTATCGTTATCGACATGCAGAATGACTTTATCGACGGTGCGCTGGGCACTCCCGAGGCGTGCGCTATTGTAGGGAATGTGCGTGAGAAGCTCGGACGGTACAGGGCAGAGGGCGCAGAGGTGATCTTCACACGTGATACTCACGGCGAGGACTACCTTGACACGGCGGAGGGAAAGAAGCTGCCTGTAAAGCACTGCGTAAAGGGCACGGCAGGCTGGGAGATATCCCGTGAGCTTGACGCTGACGGCTGCGAGGTCATCGACAAGCCTACCTTCGGCTGGCTCGGCTGGGGCGGACGGGACTTCGGCGAGATAGAGCTTGTGGGACTGTGCACGGATATCTGCGTAGTTTCCAATGCGCTGATATTAAAGGCGATGTACCCTGACTGCTCCATAACGGTGGACGCATCCTGCTGCGCAGGAGTTACGCCCGAATCGCACAGGGCGGCGCTTGCAACGATGAAGATGTGTCAGATAGATGTAAAGGGGGAGTAAGCCATGATACGACTTAACGGAAAAGAGGTAACGCTTGGCAGCTTTCCTGACGGGACGCTGCTGATGAAGCAGGAGCCTGCCGCAAACGGTGCGGAGATAGAGTGGTACTACGAAAGCGACAGGGAGCTTGCGGCGCTGATATACCTTACAAAGCACCTTAACTCCCACGGCACGGACAGGGTGAGCCTGTTCATGCCGTACATTCCTAATGCCCGTCAGGACAGGGTAAAGACGTCGGAGGACGTGTTCACGCTGAAATATTTTGCGGAGCTTATAAACTCCCTCGGGTTTACGTCGGTGACAGTCCTTGACCCTCACTCCACGGTGAGCGAGGCGCTTTTCGACCGCATAGTCATAAAGACTCCCCGTGAGAATGTCAGCCGCATAACAGGGGAGCTTACCGAGGCGGAGGGAATGTCCCCCGTGATGTTCTATCCCGACGAGGGCGCTTCAAAGCGCTACAGCGCACTGGCGGAGCTTCCGTACTGCTTCGGAATAAAGAAGCGTGACTGGAAAACGGGTAAGATACAGGGTCTTGACCTTGCGGGCGAAACGTCGCTTATTGAGGGAAAGCCTGTGCTGATAGTTGACGATATCTGCTCAAAGGGAGGAACGTTCCTGCACTCGGCAAAAAGGCTGAAGGAGCAGGGCGCAGGAAGCATCTACCTGTACATCTCCCACTGCGAGCGGTCGATACTTGACGGAGAGCTGCTTGAAAGCGGTCTGATACGGCGTATCTACACCACCGACAGCATCTGCCGTATTGAACACCCGATGATAGAGATACTGCCATGTAAAGGAGAATGACGATATGAATATAAACCCGATGCTGCTGTGTGATTTCTACAAGACGGTGCACAGCGATATGATAGACCCGAAAATGACAAAGTCCATGTCCTACTACACGCCGAGAATGAGCCGTGTAAAGCGCTGGGATAAGGTAGTAAACTTCGGTCTGCAGATGTTCTGCAAGACATGGCTGATAGATTATTTCGGGGAGCACTTCTTCGCACGTCCCGAGGACGAGGTGGTCGGAGAGTACGAGCGTGTTCTTGACGCATCCCTCGGAAAGGGAGTCTACAGCAGCGAGAAGATAAGAAAGCTGCACAGGCTGGGATATCTTCCGCTTGAAATAATCGCACTGCCCGAGGGCGAGCTTGTGCCGATAAAGGTGCCGATGTTCGGCATAACCAACACACACGACGATTTTGCATGGCTGCCGCAGGCGCTGGAGAGCCTTATTTCCGCGGAAATGTGGTATCCGCAGATCACCGCAACAGTAGGTAAGACCTACCGTGATATCGTGAACAGGTACTATGCGCTCACCTGCGAGGACGACATCCCCCGTGCAAAGGCGCTGGGTGCGTTCGACTTCCGCGGCGACATGTGCGTTGATGCGGCGCTCAAGGCAGGCGCAGGCTGGTGCATGTCGTTCCTGAACACTGCGACAGTTCCTGCGATACCGTACCTTGAAGCGATGTTCGGCTGCGACTGCACAAAGGAGCCTGTGGCTTACGGCACGGTCAGCACGGAGCATTTCGTGATGTGCTCGAACTACGCTGTGGACGGGGACGAGATAACGTTCCTGCGAAGGATGCTGACGGAGCTTTACCCGAACACCAGCTTCTCCTGCGTACTGGACAGCTACGATTACTGGAACGTCATCGACAACATCCTGCCGCAGCTGCACGACGAGATAATGGCGCACAACGGCTGCATGCTGATGAGGGGAGATTCGGGCGACTGCGTGGAGGTAGTGACTGAAACTGTGTTCAGGCTCTGGAAGCAGTTCGGCGGAACTGTCAACAGCAAGGGCTACAAGGTGCTTGACCCCCACGTAAAGGCTATCTACGGCGACAGTATAACTGTCCAGCGCTGCGAGGAGATATATGAGATACTGATGAAGAACGGCTTTGCGTGCTCCAATGTGGCGCTCGGCGTAGGCTCGTTCTCCATGCACTGCATCGAGGAGGAGGGCATGCTGAAGCCGTTCACACGTGACACGTTCAGCTCCTGCATCAAGGCATGCTATGCGGAGGTGGACGGCAGGTGCTATCCCATCTTCAAGAACCCTAAGGAGGGCGGCTTCAAGAAGAGCCAGAAGGGTCTGTGCTACGTGTACAGGGACGACAGCGGCGAGCTTGCCTACAGGGACGGCTACACGTCCGAGGACATCCCCGACGGCAACCTTCTTGAAACGGTGTTCAGGGACGGAAAGCTCCTGAAGGACTACACGATAGGCGAGATACGCAGCCGTCTTAACGGCGGTGATTTCTGATGAATGAAAGGAAAGATGATATGTACAGCTTTGATGTGAAAAAGACGACTGGGGACGTTATAGAGTGGATACGTGATTTTTTTGAAAAGAACGGCAGGGATTGCAATGCGGTGCTCGGCATCTCGGGCGGCAAGGACAGCTCGGTGGTGGCTGCGCTGTGTGCGGCGGCTCTCGGTAAGGACAGGGTCATCGGCGTGCTGATGCCAAACGGCGAGCAGGCGGATATAGACATGTCCATGCTTCTTGTGGAGCACCTCGGGATACGCTACACGGTGGTGAATATTGCGGATTGCTTCAACGGCATGGTGAGCGGCATTGAAAATGCGCAGGTCGGCAACGGCTACGAAAACGGCGGCATATCGCAGCAGGCGAGGGTGAATCTTCCGCCTAGGCTGCGCATGGCATGCGTGTACGCTGTCAGCCAGTGCAACAACGGCAGGGTAGCTAATACCTGCAACCTGTCCGAGGACTGGGTGGGATACTCCACACGCTACGGCGATTCGGTGGGCGATTTCAGTCCCCTGTCAAGGCTTACGGTGGCAGAGGTCAAGGCGATAGGCAGAGAGCTGGGACTTCCCGATGTGCTGGTGGACAAGGTGCCGTCCGACGGACTTTGCGGAAAGACGGACGAGGACAATCTCGGCTTCACCTATGCGGTGCTGGACGAGTATATCCGCACAGGCGTGTGCAGCGACCCCGAAACCAAGGCGCTTATCGACAGAAAGCACGAGATGAACAAATTCAAGCTGGAGCTTATGCCCTGCTTTGAGTATAAAGCATAACAAAAGACCGCAGAGTGAATGCTCTGCGGTCGTGTTTTATTACTTGTGTTACGGTGTAGTAACTGTGAATGTGATGGAGATGCTCTGGATGGAATCCTTGTTGCTCAGCTGGATTATCTGTGCGGAGCAGTCTGTAAGATCGCCGTCGGGAGTTCTCGCATCATCGGGAGCCTTGGGCACCCAGCCGTTGAAGAGGTTTACTCTGGTGCACTTGCCGTCGTCGGAGGAGGTGTACTCCTTGCCTATCAGCTCATACGGCGCATTGTTTATCAGCACCTTGTCGATGGTAACTACGCAGCCGGGGAAGAAGGTCTCGCCGTTTGAGATGCCGAGGGCGGAGAATGCGATGCCCTTTGCGGAGCCTACGCCCGAGAAATCAAGGCTTACGGTGTAGGTACCTGCGCCTGTTATCTCGGCATTCTGAGCCTTTACGCCGATGGTCTTGTTGGTGGGGTCGTACTTGTCGCCCACGCTGTATGCAACGTTGTAGTCGTTGCTCTGGAACATTATCCATGCGATAGCCATGTCGTCGGAGGGCGGCAGGTCTACATCCTGCATTATCATCTCGTTTGCTTCCTGGAGGGCAGCTTCCATGCTCGCCTTTGCGTTTGCCTGTACCTCGTCATAGGTGAGAGCGGATTCTGCGTCGTAGTCACGGGAAGCGAATATCTTAGCGATAGTTTCATCGGTGGTGGACAGGCTGCGGCGCTTGTAGAACGTGCTGCAGTCCCACAGCATGGGAACGTAGTTGTAAAGGTCGCAGTTGTCGAGCAGGTTCGTGTAGAACTTGTCTG
>JAGAKC010000275.1 GCA_017848155.1 Oscillospiraceae bacterium
CAGCTCTTACGTAGTTTGTTTCAACGTAGATGTCAACAGGGTTAAGACCTGTGCTGTAGTATGCACCGGAGGGAGAGAGGATTATCATGAACAGATACTTGTCGCCGGGACGAACGCCGAGGAACGGGTCAACTGCAATGATAAAGGGACGGATGTAGAGGGATGCGCCGTCGTTGTGGGGAACCCAGTCCTTGTCCACTTCAACAAGAGCGTGCAGAGCCTGAAGTGCATCCTCAACGGGAAGCTCGGGTATAACGAGTCTTTCAGCGGACTGGTTAAGACGCTTGAAGTTCTCCTCGGGACGGAAGAACTGGATATTGCCGTCGGGAGTTCTGTAAGCCTTCATGCCCTCGAAGATCTCCTGACCATAGTGGAATACCATAGCGGCGGGAGAAAGGGAGATCTCACCGTAAGGAACTATCCTTGCGTCATGCCATCCCATACCTGTGTCGTATTCCATGATGAACATGTGGTCGGTAAATACCTTACCGAAGCCGAGTGCGGACTCGTCTGTGGGCTTAGCCTTGGGTGCTGTGGTCTTTTCGATTCTGATATTCATAGTGTTGTCCTTTCCTGTCTGACGGGGTCGTGTTATTAAATGCATTAAGCTGTATATCCCGTTTATACCAGACATTTGCTAATAATACATAATACATTATAGCACTATTTCTCAGAAAAGTAAAGTCCTTTTACGCAAGTCTGCATTTTTTTGAACAACTTAAAAAGACCTTGCGTCATATATCTATAATGGGGCGGTCTTCAGCGCTGAAAAAAGAGCCTCCATATAAAGGAGACTCTCAGCTTTTCAAAAATTATGAATTTGCCTGCGAAGCAGGCATTTCTAATAAATTTTTCCGACGACATGTGCGTCGGAAAAATAACTTCTATCCGCACAACTGTATAAGAAACGGCTACAGCCTTATTCTCTGGAAACGGCTGCGCCTTATTCCTTACGCGGGCAGTGCGCCAGACGAACAAGTTCATCTTTGTTTCGGCTGCGACATGGATGTCGCAAGGTCGAAGCCAAAAGGCGGCATGGACGCCGCCAACATAGCTTCGACGAGGAAAAATTGTCCCAACGGGACTTTTCCGACGGTCTCAGGGTCGCTGTACCCCGAATTTGATGAAGTTATATTCTCTTGCGATGGCATCCCATGTTGGTGCGCCGACTACACCTGTTACATCCAGACCGAAAAGCTCCTGAAATACACGCACGGCATTTTCAGTTTCCGCACCAAAGAATCCTGTAACAGGTATCTCGGGAATGTCACGGTAATTTCTGCCGATCACATTAAGGTAGGTCTGCAGCTCCCGCACATCGTCATTTGCCATTCCGGGAGTGATGTTGTAGCCGGGATAAAGCGCCGCAGCTCCCGCTTCATATCCCTCGGGAAGTCCGTCAAGGATATTGTTGTAGATGTCCTGTATAAGCTGCCATGTGCGGAAGTCGACTATCCCGTCGGGAGTAAGTCCGTAGAATCGCTCGAATGCAAGCACCTGCTGCTCTGTAGCCTCTCCAAATACACCGTCCGCTGCGGTATCGGGTATCTCTGGATTGAAGTACGCTATCACGTTCAGATAGTATTGCAGCGAGCGTACCGGCTGACCGTAGTCGCCTTTGCTGAGCTGCTCGGGGAAGGTCTGCTCCACCTCGGAGGGACGCAGACCCTCGCCCGTAAGCTCCGCAAGTCCCTTTACCGCAGCAAAGATGAACTTTATCTGGTACCATGTTGCCTTGTTCACAACTCCTGTCTGCGGCAGTCCGAAAACGCCCTGAAAGACTCGTACTGCTTCGGCTGTCGCCTCGCCGTACAAGCCGTTTGCAGGCATTATCTTCGGTATCGCAGGGTAGTTGTTTCCTATTCGGTTAAGCTCTACCTGAATAGTGCGCACCTCGTTTCCCGATGAGCCTATACCAAACGGCGTCCCGGGGTATGACGGCACATATGGCGCAACAGGCGCATTCCTGACTATATTGATATCATCTCCGTAGTAGTTCTGCAGCATCTCATACGGAGTGAAGCCACGGTTTGCCAGTGTGACTGTGCCCCATTGCGAGAGTCCGTCGCAGGTCACTGTAGTACCGTTGCAGAATTGTGTGAACAGCGGCTCGATGCTGCCCTGACGGACGACATAGTTGTTGAACACCTCGTCCACTATCCTGCTTATATTGTCGAATATCTCTCTGCCGTTTACGAATGCCTGGTCGTACTGGGTGGAGCTTGTGATGTCAAAATCGTATCCCCTGCTCCTGTACCACTCGGTGAATACCCTGTTGAGCGCAAAGGTGATCTGGGCATAGATATTGGCACGCAGTGACGCTTCGGGCCAGGTCGGATATATCTCGCTGGAAGCGACATTTTTTATGTAGTCGGGAAATGACAGTGTTACATTTGCCGCATTGGAATCAGGCGGTCCCAGATGTACGGTTATGTTTTCGGGCACGGTCGGTACATCATATCTTGGCATCAGTTACCTCCGTTCAGGTCAGGCTCGGTTTCGGGTATCACTTCAGGAACATTCATGCCGTAAGACGGCACCAGCGCCACACGCTGGACTGACAGTATAC
>JAGAKC010000276.1 GCA_017848155.1 Oscillospiraceae bacterium
CAATATACTTGATACCCCGGGACATCAGGACTTCTCGGAGGATACCTACCGTACCCTTATGGCAGCAGACAGCGCCGTAATGGTCATAGACGCAGCAAAGGGCGTAGAGAATCAGACCAGAAAGCTCTTCAAGGTCTGCGTTATGAGAAATATCCCTATATTTACGTTCATCAATAAAATGGACAGAGAAGCCAGAAACCCCTTTGATCTTCTTGATGAGATAGAAAATGAGCTTGGCATAAAGACCTATCCCGTGAACTGGCCTATCGGCTCGGGAAAGGATTTCAAGGGCGTTTATGAGCGTTCTTCTAGGCGCATAATCTCCTTTGAGGCAAACAACGGCTCACGTGAGGTAGCTGCAACAGAGGTCGATCTCAACGATGCGTCACTTGCGTCTATCATCGGACAGAACAACTATGACACTCTTTCAGAGGACGTGGAGCTTCTCGACGGTGCAAGCGAGGAATTCAATATCGACCTTATAAACAGCGGCAAGCTGTCGCCTGTTTTCTTCGGCTCGGCTCTTACAAACTTCGGTGTGGAGCCTTTCCTTGAGCACTTCCTCAAGATGACCACCTCTCCCCTGCCGAGAAATACGGTCGACGGTGTGGTTGATCCGTTTGACGAGGATTTCTCTGCCTTTGTATTCAAGATACAGGCTAACATGAACAAGGCTCACCGTGACAGGATCGCCTTCATGAGAATATGCAGCGGAAAGTTCGACAAGGATATGGAGGTGCTCCATGTTCAGAACAACAGGACCATGCGCCTTTCACAGCCGCAGCAGATAATGGCAAGCGAGCGTGAGGTCATCTCCGAAGCATATGCAGGCGATATCATGGGCGTATTTGACCCGGGCGTATTCTCGATAGGTGACACACTTTGCTCGCCAAAGAAAAAGGTGATGTTTGAGGGAATACCCACATTCGCTCCCGAGCATTTTGCAAGGATAAGGCAAAAAGATACTTTAAAAAGAAAGCAGTTCATAAAGGGTACTACCCAGATAGCCCAGGAGGGTGCTATCCAGATATTCTCCGAGCCGCAGACAGGCTTTGAGGAAGTTATCGTGGGCGTTGTCGGCGTGCTTCAGTTTGAGGTGCTTGAATATCGCCTTAAAAACGAGTACAACGTTGATATCATTCGTGAAGGACTTCCCTATCAGTTCATAAGATGGATAACCAGCGAAAAGCATATTTCAGGCGGCATGGACGAGCTGAACAAGCTCATCCTCACCTCTGACACAAAGCTCATACAGGATGTAAAGGGCAATTATCTGCTGATATTCACCAGTGAATGGAACATAAAGTGGGCACTCGACAAGAATGAGGGTCTTGAACTTGCAGAGTTCAACAGAGATTGATACTAACTGAATAATTTAAACAGCACGGAAAGGCTTTCGACCTGGTCCGTGCTGTTTTTTTGTTCAGATGTTCTTTTCTGCCTTATTCGACACTGTAATTTTACAGGATTTTCCTGAATAGTATTATATAATAATATCAGACCGTGACTCGGGGTGATATTATGACGATATACATTGATGTATTGCTGGCAGTCAATCTGTACATAAACTATTTTCTTATACGTGGCACGTCAGTGATGCTACGAAGGGACACATCATCCGGAAGATGCTTGCTTGCCGCAGCGGCAGGCTCCTTTTTCTCGCTTATCATCATGTTTCCTGAGCTGCCCGTCATCGTAACAGCGGTTGTAAAGCTGATATCCTGCGCCGTGATAGTTGTGATAGCTTTCGGTCTTTCAGAAAAGACAGAGCTTGTGATAAATGCGCTTTCCTTTGCTGTCATCAGCTTTGTCTACGCAGGAGTTATGATGGGGCTATGGAGTTTTGCCGCACCACTGGGAATGTATTTCAGGAACGGGATAGCTTACTTTGATATCCCACTTATAGCAGTGGGTCTGTTCACTATGATCGCTTACGGCATTATTCGCTTCATGCGATACATCATCGACAGAAAAGTAATGACCGCTCGATTTGAAGAGATAACGCTTAGAAGAAACGGCATAGCTGTAACATTAAAGGGACTTGCTGACACAGGAAACTCGCTTACTGACCCGTTTACAGGTGCACATGCCATCATCTGCACAAGAGCTTCAATAACCGAGATAATACCTGAAAATGTAAGTGAATATCTTGATAAAGGTCTTACTCCCACTTTGACAGGTATAAAGCTCATTCCATGCAGTACGATAAACGGAACAACGGTCATACCTGTTTTCAATGCTGACGAAGCAATGATACACGGAAAGTCGGTAAAGGCGGTGATAGGAGTATCAAATCATCCTATAGAGGGAGCAGATTGTCTGTTCAACCCCGGAATAATACCATAAACGGAGGAAAATATATGCGAAAATATCTGAAACAGCTGCTGTATGAGGGATTATATGCGTTCCTGCATTACTTTACAAAGGCTAACAGGGACTATGTCCACTATATCAACGGGTCAGACAGCCTGCCACCGCCACTTTCTCACGAGGAGGAAGAGGCAGCTTTCAAGCTGCTTGAAACGGATTTTCAGACAGCACGTGACACGCTTATCGTACATAATCTCAGGCTTGTAGTGTACATTGCAAAGAAGTTTGAGAGCACGGGGATAGGTATTGAGGACCTTGTTTCCATCGGCACGATCGGTCTGATAAAGGCAGTAAACACATTCAGCGTACATAAGAACATAAAGCTTGCAACCTACGCATCACGCTGTATCGAAAATGAGATATTGATGTATCTGCGCAAGACAAGTCAGTATAAAAACGAGGTGTCTATAGATGAACCGCTTAACATCGACTGGGACGGAAATGAGCTGCTTCTGTCAGATGTACTTGGTACTGATGCGGATTGCGTAAATTCACATCTTGACAACGAGGTTGAAAAAAAGCTGCTTCATGAAGCGGTCGACAAGCTGTCACCCCGTGAAAAACAGATCATGGAGATGCGCTTCGGACTTCGTGGGAAGAAAGAAATGACCCAAAAGGAAGTTGCTGACGAGATCGGCATATCTCAAAGCTACATCTCCCGACTTGAAAAACGCATAATCAAGCAGCTGCGTGAAGAGCTGGAAAAAGTGTGCAACTGAACTATATCCTGTTCTTTATCTTCTGAAGAGCGCCTTTTTCAAGCCGTGACACCTGCGCCTGACTTATCCCTATCTCCTTTGCGACCTCGACCTGGGTCTTGCCTCGGAAGAATCTCAGTCCCAGAATACGCTTTTCACGCTGACCAAGCTGGTGCATAGCTTCTTTGAGAGATATCTCATCCAGCCAGTTTTCATCATCATTATGATCGCCAAGCTGATCGAGAACATAGATCGTATCGCCCGATTCAGAGTATACAGGCTCGTAAAGGGATATAGGCTCGCTTATAGCTTCCAGAGCTATAACGACCTCCTGTCGTGGAACTCCTATCTCTTTCGATATGGCTTCGATCGTAGGCTCCTGACCAAGCTTATTTGTAAGCAGCTCCTTTGCCTGCATGGCACGGTATGCAAGATCCCTCACTGATCTGCTGACCCTTACAGGAGTGTTGTCACGCAGATACCGCCTCAGCTCGCCCTGAATCATCGGCACCGCATATGTTGAGAATTTGACAGGCTGGGTTATGTCGAAGTTGTCTATCGCCTTCATAAGCCCGATACAGCCGACCTGAAACAGATCGTC
>JAGAKC010000277.1 GCA_017848155.1 Oscillospiraceae bacterium
ACGCTGCTTCCCTCGCAGGTCAGGACGAGGCTCACAAGCAGAACTACTCTCAGGTACTGTGGCTCGACGGTGTTGAGCGCAAGTACATCGAAGAAGTAGGCGCTATGAACATCATGTTCATCATCGACGGCGAGATAGTAACTCCCGAGCTTCAGGGCTCTATCCTCCCCGGTATCACAAGAAAGTCCGTTCTGGAGCTTTGCCGCAAGTGGGGCATGAAGGTGTCCGAGCGCCGCATCTCCATACAGGAGATATCCGACGCATACGATGCAGGCAAGCTGCAGGAGGTATTCGGCACAGGTACAGCAGCTGTGATCTCTCCCGTAGGTCATCTCAAGTGGGGCGACAAGGTTATGGAGATCAACGGTAACAAGATCGGCGCTATCTCTCAGAAGCTGTATGACACAATGACAGGCATGCAGTACGGCAAGCTTGCCGATGATATGGGCTGGATCGTAAAGCTTAATGGTTGATAAGCTCTGATATAAGGGGATCGCAATGAAGCATAGGATATTTGCGGCAGCTCTTGCTGCCATGCTCATGCTGACAGGCTGTGGGAAAAGCGGAACAGCTTCGTCAACAACAGCAGCAAGCACTTCGTCTGTTGCTGATATAGACGAGGACGAGAGCTTTTTCCGTGAATTATACATTTATGATCTGAACAACAAATACAATCAGCTCCTCACTGATCAGAACGCATTTTTTGAGGCTAATAATAATTCTAATTATGCGGAAGATGTGCAGGATCTGGATGTCGATGCTTTTTTTGCAGCAGCAGAAAAGTGCATTTCTACGCTTGAGGCTATCATTGCCATCGAGCCGCCCGAGTCGCTTGCTTCCTATCATGAGCAGCTGATCAAAGGTGCTCAGTACGAAATAAAGTTTTTTAACGGTGTGATACAAGCGTCCAAGTACGACTTAGGCGAGTTAGAGATGAGTGCGCAGGAGGTAGAAGAGCTTCAGGCATTCTTTACGGAATACACCGAAGCTGAGACCAACCTCTTTGTTGACGCTTATAGTGCGGTGATGGAAGCTGCGGCGCAGTGATAACCTCATTTATCAGTCAATAATGTTCCCTCATGCCACGAGGGACGATGAAAGGAAATAAAAAAATGATTAACACAGAAAAGACACTCGAAAAGATCGTTGCTCTCTGCAAGGGCAGAGGCTTTGTATATCCCGGAAGTGAGATATACGGCGGTCTTGCAAACACTTGGGACTACGGCCCCCTTGGTGCTGTTCTTAAGGACAACATCAAGAACGCATGGAAGAAGAAATTCATCCAGGAGAGCAAGTACAACGTTGGTCTTGACTCCGCTATCCTGATGAATCCCCAGACATGGGTGGCTTCGGGTCACGTGGGCGGCTTCTCCGACCCTCTGATGGACTGCAAGGACTGTAAGACACGTCACCGTGCAGACAAGCTCATCGAGGACTTCGGCGAGACCGACGCAAACGGCTGGGACAACGCACAGATGATGACATATATCAAGGAAAAGGAGATCTGCTGCCCCAACTGCGGAAGCAAGAACTTCACTGATATCCGTCAGTTCAACCTTATGTTCAAGACCTTCCAGGGCGTTACAGAGGACAGCAAGAACGAGATCTATCTCCGTCCCGAAACAGCTCAGGGTATCTTCGTAAACTTCGCAAACATCCAGAGGACCAGCCGTAAAAAGGTTCCCTTCGGTGTTGCACAGGTAGGCAAGTCCTTCCGTAACGAGATCACTCCCGGCCAGTTCATTTTCCGTGTAAGAGAGTTTGAGCAGATGGAGCTTGAGTTCTTCTGCAAGCCCGGCACAGAC
>JAGAKC010000033.1 GCA_017848155.1 Oscillospiraceae bacterium
ATGACCTGACCTATATTGCCGGGAACTGCTTCCATCATGATTTCGTTCTTACCCTGCTTGAGGTAAACGTAAATGGGATTTCCATCGTTATCTGCAAGCTCAACAGTCTGCCAGTTGGGATCGTACTTGATCCTTACATCGTCAAGCTCCTTGCAGGGAACCACTCCGTTTATGTACACTCTTCTGTTGGAGAAGAATCCACGCATCGTGCTCTGACGGCACTTCATCTGGATGGTGTACCATCCGTCAGCGGGAACCTCTACCTCCCAGTTTACAGCCTGAGTTGCCTGATCCCATGTATCTGTACCGAGCGTATTGTAACGCTTCTTGATGGGATCGGGGTTAGGGCTGATGTGATAATCCACTCTGTCGAATGTAGGATACAGTGTGGAGGATGTTGTATACTTGGGAGTTTCCGCCTCAAACTTGATTGCGGCACCTGTGGAGATTGCAGGTGTATTGTTGATCTCATCCTCTGTGGGCGCAATATCTGCATACGCAGGAAGCTCCTCAGAGTTGAAGAAACGGATGTTATTTATGTAGAGATTTGTCTTAACACCCTCGAGTGTAAGCTCATGCTCACCCTCGGAAAGATAGAAGAAATACGGTGTGTTGATAAGACCATCCTTATCCTTGATAGGATACTGCACCCAGCAGTCATATTCCACCTGGGGAGGACGCTTCTGGTTGCCTCTTGTATCCTCCTGGATACTGGTCTCGTTTTTCCAGTAACGGTCGAGCTCTACAAGCTCTACCTCGTCAAAGGGACTCTCCCCGTCAAGGAGAATACCGATCTCAACTGTTGTGTTCTGTCCTGCAACAGGCCAGTACAGCATTTCCATATTATAAAGACCTGCTGTTTCAACGTTGAACTTAAATGTGACGCTTCCCTCGGAGCCTAACCATGAGATGCAGTCATCGTACTCCACGAAACGTGCGACCTCCTGAATATGTCCATCGGAATTGTCGACCTCACTTGTCTTTACAGACGCTATTTCGGCTCCGTTCGAAGCTGTAAAATCCTTTACATCGACGATGATCTCCTTCATAGGCATTGTCTTGTCGTCATACTTTTCGATGTAGTGTCTGTACGCATTCTTTGTGCTGACGATGCTGAGGCTGTCAGCAGTAATAGACGAATCTGTCTGTATTATGCTGTCCTCTTCCTCGACAGCTGCAGCCACGGTAAGAGTCGTGTGAACCTGAAATGATGTAAAGAGCATCGCAGCAGACATGAACATTGATGCGGCTCTTTTCAGATTCAGACCTTGCTTATTTGCCACAGTATTTTCCACCTTTCCTAGTTTACTGTTTTGCAGCATATCGCCATACGGCGCAAATCGGGTTCTCCCTCCCGATTATGATACATTGTTCCGTTTTACAAACGGGGGTAAATACATATCCGGCCTTCCTCAAGCTCAACACGGACTTTATCTCCGCCCTTGATCCCGAGCTCTTCCAGATATTCCTTGGGTATCTGCAGTCTGCCTGCACGGTCGAGCACAGAAAGCTCTTCGTGACCTGCCTCCGCAGCCTCCTCTGACAGCTGTCCGAAGGACTTCAATGCAGAGGACTTTCGCACAAGCTCTGTCGAGGTCTTTCCGTCACGTATAGCAACGACTCTGTCGATCTGTGCTGAAAGCTTTGTATCATGCGTTACTATTATAATTGTAACGCCCATGACCTTATTAAGATCGCGGAAAACATCAAGGATAAGCTTTGCTGTAGCCGTATCCACCGAACCCGTAGGTTCATCCGCGAGGAGCAGCTTTGGGTTGTTGGACAGCGCGATAGCTATCGCCACCCTTTGCTGTTCACCGCCCGACATCTGATCGAGGCGGCTGCTTTTTCTGTGGGAGAGTCCCACCATATCCAGCAGCTCTGTAGCTCTCTGCTTTCGGTTATTAAAACCCGATAACAGAAGGGGCATCTCCACATTCTGCTGTGCTGACAAATACGGAATCAGGTTGCGCGCATTATTCTGCCACACAAACCCGACTGTATTTCTTTTATATTCTATAAAGTCCTGCTCTGTAAACTTCAGCATGTCTTTTCCGTCAACGAAAAGAGCACCTGCCGATGGTCTGTCAAGGCCGCCCAGCATGTTCAGCAGCGTTGATTTACCGCTGCCCGATGCACCGACTATACCCATCAGCTCTCCACGCTCGACCGTGAGGTCAAGTCCCTGCAGAGCCATAACCTCGACATCCTTGGACTTATATATCTTGACAAGATTATCCGCCTGCACCATGACGTTTTCAGGCGGTGCCAGCATGACCTTTTTAGGCATCTGTTACCTCCTCATTTTCGTCATCGTGCTTGTTGATCGTTGTATCGCTGATCACACCGTCCTCCAGCGTGTAAACGATATCAGCAATCTCCATCATTGATGTATCGTGTGTTGTCATTACTATTGTAAGATCATTCTGTCGAACGAGATCCCTGAACAGCTTCATAACAGCGAATCCTGTCGGCGAATCAAGCTCAGCCGTAGGCTCATCTGCGAAGATTATCTTCGGCGAATGAGAAATTGCTCTTGCAATAGCCACTCGCTGCTGCTCACCACCGGACATCTCGCCAGGACGATGGTGCATACGTTTTTCCAGACCCACCTGAACAAGGCTCTGCTTTGCACGTTCGATACGCTCTTTGTAAGGCATTTTTGTAAGCCTCAGTGCGAACTCAACGTTCTCAAAAGCCGTCATTGTAGATATCAGCGCCACAGACTGGAAAACGAAAGCCATCTCGTTTCTGCGCAGCATATCACGAGCCGCATCAGGAAGCTTCGTGATATCGTTATCATCTGTGACGAACTTTACCTGTCCTGATGTAGGGCGATCCAACGCGCCCAGAATATTGATGAGTGTTGTCTTACCCGAGCCGGAACGTCCTCTTAGTATAGAGAGTTTATTCGGCTGTATCTGTAAATTTATGCCTTTTAGTGCGTGTACAACGCTGCCATCACCGATCTGGAAGTCCATGCAGACGTTGTTTGCTTCAATAATATGTTCCATAGTAACCTCGTAGTCCGCAGGATTGTGATGTCATTTTACACAAAGCCATAACACCGCTATCATATATACCGTATTAATTATATCAAAAACACACGCGTATGTCAATAAGATTTGAATTTTTTTATGCACTTTATATAAAGTACATTTCGCTTTTTTTGGCTTCAGACTTATTTAGCTCTTTTAAGTATCAGATCTATATTTTGTGCACCCCCATTTTTGTTTTACATTTTTGCACTAGATGTTGTTTTGGATAGTACGAGTTTCTATATTTACCTCTTTATTTCATATATGCTGTCTTATTACCTTGTTATTTTTAACAAATTTTCATCCTTGTTTTTATTCACATCTCCATATCCTCAAATAAAACAAAAACCGCCCCGAAGGGCGGTTCATTTCGTTTTTAAGAATAGATCTAAGTCAGATTATCTCTGAATTACTTTCTCTTCTTAGCAACTACGATAGCAGCACCAGCGAGAACTGCGGGAACTACTGCGAGAGCGATACCAGTGTCAACCTGGTTGTCAGATGTGTCCTCTGTAGAGGGCTCAACTGTTGCGTCAGCTGTATCCTCGATTGTGATGTCAGCTGTCTCCTCAGCTGTCTCCTCAGCTGTCTCCTCAACAGTTTCCTCAACTGTCTCCTCAACTGTAGGAACGTCTGTTACATCAGCGGACTCACCGTCAACAACAACTGCAACTACAGCTGTAGCGTCAACGTCAGCAGCAGAAGACTCAGCGGGAACGAGAGTTACGGAAACTTCCTCGTCAGCAGCAGCGTCTACTGTGAATGTGAGGGTCAGGAATACCTGATCAGCGGGAGCCTCAGCGCCTGCCCATGTGAAGATCATTGTATCTGCATTGAAGAATGCAAATGTGTTAGCGGGAGCTGTAACAACAGCAGAATCAGCAACCAGTGTGAGGTTGTCAGAAGGATCTACTGTGAAAGTAACGTTGTCAGTTGTAACGCCTGTAGCAGCGATCTCAACAGTGATTGTCTCGCCTGCAACAGCTTCATCGAGAATTGCAGGTGCGAAAGTAGCGGAAGCAGCAACAGCTGTCATAGAAACAACAGCAGCAGCTACGCCGAGAGATAAAATCTTCTTCATATTATTTTCCTCCATAAATTTTATAGTTTATTTAATCGGTTCATTCCCGGGGCCGAAGCCCCGAGAAGAACGATTTAACAAACAAGAATCAAGTCAGTCCTTAATTACTTAAGGATACCAGCAGCTACATCCTTGAGGATCTTAGCAGCGTCAGCGGAGTTACCTGCGCCGTCGTTGTTGTAGTCCCACAGAGGAAGCTGTGCAGCCTCGCCAGCAGCGATCTTCTTCAGGATAGCAGCAGCGTCGTCAGAGAATACCTTGCCGTCGCCGTTTACATCACCGATGAGGATTGTAGGATTGAGCTGCTTGTCAACCTCAGCCATGAGAGCCTCGTAAGCAGCCTTGAGCTCAGGGTGGAAGTTGCTCTTGTATACTGTAACAGCCTTGTCTGTGATTGTGATGTCGTAGGAATCCTTATCCCATGTGTATACACGGTTGTGAGCGAGGAGGTATCTGTCCTCTGTGTAAGCTTCGTTGTCGAGCTCTACGTTCTCAGCTGTGTAGTACTTAGGCTCCTTAACGATGGACATATAGTAAGCTGTATCGAGAATGAGTGCTCTCAGCTCCTCTGTCTCTGTCAGATCGTTAGCGTCGATCATTTCCTCAACCTCAGCGATGTAGTTGTAGATCTCGCCGTAGCTGTACTTGAATGCGCACCAGTCATTGTAAAGCTCATTATAGAAGCCCTCGAGGTAGTGATATACCTGGTCAGCATACTCAAGACCATTGATAGAAGCGATCTCATCGTAAGCAGAGATGTTGTCCTTGTACTTCTTGTCAGCGTCAGCTTCCTTAACCCACTCACGAACCTCTTCACGAGCAGCTACCATGTTCTCGAGAGAATCTGCGAAGATAGCAGCCTGGGATGTCTTCTCCTCGAGGTCGTAAGACATCTCGATGAGCTCCTTAACATCCTTCTTTGTGTGCTTGCAGTAAGAACCGCCGTATCTGTCCTCGAGAGCGTACTTCAGAGCTCTGTGAACGATTGTCCACTCAGCTGCAGAACCCTTCTCTGTACCCTCAGCGATCTGACCGATGGTGTCGATGTTAGCAGCGTGGATGCCAGCGTATTTCTCTGCGAGGTACTCGTAAGCGAGGGGCAGAGCGTCGCCGAGTGCTGTGAAGTTATCGAAGCCAAGTGTGTGAGCCTCACCCTTGTAGATCTCAGCAGCGGGAACGTAGTTGTCGATGTAATCAGCAAATGTCTGGTAAACACCGGACCACCAGTCAGCGTCAACCCATACATTGCCAACGTGATCGTCAACAAATACCTTTTCGCCTTCTGTGCCATCAACGTACTCGGGCTTTACATATACGTAGTCAGCGAGGTCGCACTTAACGCCAGCAGCGATCTTCTTGTAGTCACCCTTAGCGGGAACCTCATCAGCAACGCCTGTTACGATGCCGTCCTCGTTGAACAGGAAGTAGATATCCTTGCCGCCTTTCTTCTTGGGAACGATTCTGAATCTCAGAGTAGCAGACATGAGCTTGCCGCCGCCCCACTCTGTGATGAAGAGAGCGTCCTTGTCAAGGTCAAGAATGTCGTCAGTTGTCAGGCCCTTGAATGCAGCGATGTCATTCCAAGCCTTGAACTCTGTCTCGTAAAGACCCTTTCTAACCTCAAGCTCGATGTTGTCGAGACCAACAACTTTAGCAACAGTCTGGAACAGTTCGATAGCGTCTGTAGCAGCGAAGTCATATACAAGTCTGCCGTGGTACTCGTCGAGGAGCTTCTGAACGTCAGCCTTTCTAGCCTTCTTTGTCTCGTCAGCCTGCCATGTGTTGATCTGGCCAGCTACCTCAACTGCGAGACTGTATGCCATTCTGATGTCATCGAGAGTTGTCTTGTCAGCTGTCTTAACCTCTACGAACTCATCATACTTTGTGTAGATGTAGGGCAGGAGGTTCTTGAGCTGGTCGAACATTTCACCGTATGTTACACCAACAGTCTCACCGTTGTTAGTGAAGTACCAACCGAACCAGAGAGGATCAACGTTGTGGTTAGCTGTACCTCTTCTCCACTGGTCGTAAGCCTTCTCCTTATCGAGAGCCTTCTCCATTGTCTTGATAGCAGCTGTGAAAGCGGACTTTGTAACTGCCTTGTAAGCATTGAGACCAGCCTTAGCGTCTGTCAGATCGATCCAAGCGTCTGTGATGATACGGAGGTCGGAGGAATCCAGAACGGACTCAGCCTCATCGTAAGCGCTCTCGAATATATCCCAAGACTCAGGTGTGTAGATGAGGTCGCCGAGCTCTTCGTTGTTGATGTTGTCTGTCTCGTAGATCTTTGTGCAGGAATCAATGAGAGCCTTGAGCTCCTCAGCAGTTCTCTGGATCATCTGAGCTCTAACAGCAAGAACCATGTCATAAGCTGTTGTGCACTCGTACTCTGTAGCCTCGCCTGTCTTAGCCATCTCGAGAACGTTGTCAGCATGCTCGAGAGCGTCAAGCATTCTCTCTGCGCATCTGGAACCGTACTCATAGATATCAGCGGAACGGTAGGAATCGCCGTATACTTCTGTGAGCAGCTTCTCAAGCTCTTCAGGTGTCTTGAGAGCGTTTGTTGCCTCTTCTGCATTGGCAACCACTGCGATGGAAGAAAGTGCCATTACAGAAGCCATTGCGGAAGAAAAGATTCTTCTTCTTAACATAATAGTCCTCCTAAAAGTTTTGTTTTTTAAAACATCTCTGA
>JAGAKC010000278.1 GCA_017848155.1 Oscillospiraceae bacterium
AACTGTACCTATGAGAAATACGATAGTAAGCAGTGCATAATAATTATAGGGAATAGAGCTGATGAACAGTGTAAGTCCGTCCTCACCCTCAACAAAGCCTGCCACGGCAGCTGCCCATGAGGAGATAGGTGCGATGATGCATATTGGAGCTGCTGTCGAGTCAATAAGATATGAAAGCTTTGAGTTCGAGATCTTGTGCTTTTCGGCAACAGGCTTCATAACGCTGCCAACTGTAAGACAGTTGAAATAGTCGTCGATGAAAATGATCACGCCAAGTATGACTGTGGCGATCTGTGCACCTACACGGCTTTTGATATGCTGCTGCGCCCATGCGCCGAAAGCAGCTGAGCCGCCTGCTTTGTTCATCAGGCAGACCATCGTGCCCAGCACGACAAGGAATATAAGTATTCCTACGTTATATCCATTGGATAGAACGCTTACAAAGCCATTGTCGATCATGTGGTTCATGGCTGTTTCGGGATTGAAGCCTGCAAAAAACAGAGCGCCGATGACTATTCCGACGAAAAGTGAGCTGTAGACCTCTTTGGTTATGAGTGCCAGAGCGATAGCTACGAGCGGTGGTACTAACGACCAGAATGTTGCGTACATCTCCATAGTGTACTCTCCTTTATAGTTAATAGTACAAGTTTATCATAAAATGAATTTGTTTGTCAAGATGGAGAGCAGATTTATTGAAATAATAGGTTAAACATGAGATAAAAAATTCCGCTGGACCCTGATCGGACAGGATTCAGCGGAACGCTTGGGGCAGTTGATTGAAAAGCAAGTGAAAAACACGGGATAGACAAAAAAATCCGCTGGACCCTGATCGGACAGGATCCAGCGGAACGCTGGCGGAGACGGCGAGATTCGAACTCGCGGGGGATCGCTCCCTAACTGATTTCGAGTCAGCCCCGTTATGACCACTTCGATACGTCTCCGTAAATAACAGCTATAATTATACACCGTTTTTGTTGGTTTGTCAAGGGGTAAAACAGTATATGGCAATTTTCAAGCAAAAAAATGATATAAAAAGTGAAAAAATAAGGAAATGATTCTTGACTAATGACACGGAATGATGTATAATAAATATAATTTTGGTTTTGGGAGAGAAGAAAATGTCTGAAAAAAACATTTCCGCCAAAAAGGGCGGATTTTCATCAAAGATCGGCTTTGTACTGGCAGCAGCAGGCTCGGCGGTAGGTCTTGGTAACATCTGGAGATTCCCGTATCTTGCTGCGCAGTATGGCGGCGGAATGTTCCTACTGGTGTATCTGATACTTACTGTAACGTTTGGATTTGCGCTTATGATAACGGAGACCTCCATAGGCAGAAAGACAGGCAAGAGCGTTATCGGAGCATACTCTGACCTGTCAAAGAAATTCAGCTTTCTCGGCTGGATAGCTGCGGTAGTACCTGTGATAATCTTCCCGTATTACTGTGTGATCGGCGGTTGGGTGCTTAAGTATCTGACGGTGTATCTGACTGGAGGTGTAGCTGACGCAGCTGCGGGTGAGATAGTTTCTACTGTGCTGTGTCCTGTTTCGATGTTCCCCGGACCTGTTGCAGAGGAGGCTGCTGCCGCTGCTGTAAAGTCATTGTGCGGACCTGTTTCCATGATACCGCCTGCGGCGCTTGATTCGGTAATACAGAATCCCGTCGGTACAGGAGAGATATCTTTTTTCAGCGGATTCATTGGCGGTGAGATACAGCCTACCATTTTCTTTATCATTTATCTTATACTTACAGCAGTCGTTGTAATGCTTGGTGTTGAGAAGGGAATCGAAAAATTCAGCAAGTTCCTTATGCCTGTGCTGATAGTTATAATTCTTGGTATCTCGATCTATTCGATAACACTGAATGGCGCTATGGATGGTTTTATGTACTACATAACCCCCAACTTCGAGAACTTCTCTTTAAAAACTGTTGTTGCGGCAATGGGACAGCTTTTTTATTCCATGTCGCTTGCAATGGGAATCATGGTTACTTATGGCTCGTACATGCGCAAAGAAGATAACCTTGAAGGCTCTGTCCGCCATATAGAGATATTCGATACAGGTGTTGCGTTCCTTGCTGGTATGATGATAATTCCTGCGGTGTTCGCTTTCCCCGGCGAGGATGGCATCCCTGATCTTGGTCAGGGTCCAGGTATGATGTTCGTTGCACTTCCGAAAGTATTTAACCAGATGCCCGGCGGTCAGTTTATCGGAATCGTGTTTTTCGTACTTGTGGCGCTGGCTGCGCTTACTTCTTCCATCTCGCTTATGGAAACGATCGTGTCCATCGTAATGGAAAAAACGAAGATGAAGAGGATATCTGCAAGCCTTGTGGTTCTTGGTGGCTCGTTCATTATCGGTATGCTGTCAGTGCTCGGCTACAGTGCATGGAGCGATGTGACGGTATTCGGTATGCAGTTCCTTGATTTCTTCGATTTCATAAGCAACAGTGTTATCATGCCTATCGTTGCGCTGCTGACCTGCATACTTATCGGATATGTCGTAAAGACAAAGGTCGTGGAGCAGGAGGTAGAGATAAACGGCAGATTCAAGTCGAAGCTTCTTTACCGTATAATGGTAAGATATGTCTGCCCTGTATTTATGGTTGCCATCCTTCTTTCGGCACTTTTCAAGTATGTATGATATTATACTCCGCTCTTTTCAGGGCGGAGTGAGACCGTCGAAAAAGTCCCTTTGGGACTTTCTCGCCGAAACATCCGCACTGCCCGCACTCGCTAACGGCAATGCCGTTAACTCGCACAGTGGTGCGGATAGAAGTTATTTTTCCGACGCACATGTCGTCGGAAAAATTTATTTAAAAAGCCTGCGTCGCAGGCAAAAACAAAGTTTTTCGACAAGCTGACTCCGCCCTTTTCAGGGCGGAGTTTTTTAGTCTATTTGCCACTTAAAGACCAGATACTGGGATCTGTGGCATTTATTTGATGTAGTTTGTTTATTCTAGACTATTTTAGGATTCAAATAAAGAGAAATAGATCATTTTTTTTGTTTAAAATCTACAAAAAGGATTGACTAAACAAACGATTTGTGGTAAGATATATAATGTATAACAATATATAATGGATAGGTATTGGATATGAGCAAAGGAAAAATGATCGTACTTGAGGGTCTTGACGGCTGTGGTAAATCCACGCAGCTGGAGCTGCTGCAGGAAAAGCTGTCAGGATGCGGTGTAAGCAGCAGGCTGATAAGCTTCCCGAATTACGACAGTGACAGCGGCAGGATAGTTTCGTCGTACCTCGGCGGAGATATTCCCTGTGACGGGGAAACGGGAGCCTATGCCGCAAGCAGCTTTTATGCAGTTGACCGCTATATTAGCTGGGCGACAGACTGGAAGCGTGACTATGACGGCGGAAGCGTGATCGTTTCGGGAAGATATACTACTTCAAATGCGATCTACCAGATGACAAAGCTGACCCATGAACAGCGTGAGGATTTCCTCAGATGGCTTTGGGATTACGAATACACAAAGCTCGGACTTCCGAAGCCTGATATGGTGATTTTTCTCGATATGCCGATAGAGGTATCGCAGAAGCTGCTTTCGGGGCGGTATAACGGCGATGAGAGCAAAAAGGATATCCACGAGCGGAATGTAGCTTTCATGAAGCAGTGTCGTGACAGCGCCATGTATGCTGCCGAAAAGGATGGATGGCGTATAGTTGAGTGCTCTGACGGAGATGCACCGCTGCCCGTAGATACTATCCATGATATGATAATGGAGCAGATAAAGGAGATAGTTGATGTCTGAGCTTGTTTTCAGGACGATAGAGATCACGGACAAGTCTTGGATCGATGCGGCACTGAAAAGATCGCAGTTCCGTGGATGCGAGTACACCTTCGGAAATAACTTCACATGGCGCAGGGCGTACAATGTGGAGATCGCTCCGTATGAGGAGATGTATCTTCTGCGCTGGGATCTTGGCGGAGAGGGTGTGAAATACTCGTTTCCCGCAGGCGGCTGCGGCGTGCGTGAGGGAGTAGAGCTCCTTAAAGGTTACTGTGACCAAAGAGGAGAAGCCCTTGTCATTTCAGCAAATAAGGAGATGACGGAGCTGATACTGGTGGAATACCCTGAAGCAAGAGCGCTTTACCGTCGTGACAGCAGCGATTATATCTATCTTGCTGACGACCTTTCAGAGCTTCGTGGAAAGAAGTATCATGCAAAGCGCAACCACCTCAACAGATTTTATGAGAATGACTGGAGCTTTGAGCCGATAACATCTGAAAATATTCCCGAGTGTCTTGCAATGAACGAGCGCTGGTGCGAAGAGAATATAGTTCGATGTGACGTAAAAGACAGCATTGAGCAGCAGAGCAAGCTGGACGAGAGCTGTGTGGTCAGATGCGGCTTCAAATATTACGAAGCGCTTGGTTATACAGGCGGACTTATCCGTGTAAACGGAGAGGTTCAGGCTTTTACATTCGGTGAACCGTCCGCAGACGACACATTTGTCGTGCATGTGGAAAAAGCACTGAAAACGTATCAGGGTGCGTATACCGCCATAAACAGGGAATTTGTACGGTCGCTTGGCGGACGTTACAGGTATATAAACAGGGAGGAGGACACGGGTGCAGAAAATCTGCGCAAGGCAAAGCTGTCCTATAATCCTGTGTTCTTAGAGGATAAATTTGACATTACTTTCGGAGGTAAATGATGATCTACGTATTTCTTGCAGACGGATTTGAGGAGATAGAGGCGCTGGCGCCTGTCGATATACTGCGCAGGGCGGAAAAGGATGTAGTAACTGTCGGCATCGGTAGCGACACTATCCGTGCGGCACACGGAGTTGTGATGCTGACAGATATAACCGACATGCAGATGCAGCTTGACGAGCGTGTTGAGATGATAGTGCTTCCGGGTGGAATGCCAGGTACTCTGAACCTCGAAAAGTCGGCTGCTGTTCAGGGTGCGATCGATTACTGTGTGGAGAACAGAGTGCCCGTTGCGGCTATCTGTGCAGCGCCGTCCATACTCGGAAAGAAGGGGCTTCTTTCGGGCAGGAAAGCAACCTGCTTCCCGGGATTTGAAAAGTTCCTTGAGGGCGCAGAGCTGTCTGATGAAGCGGTCGTTACAGACGGTATGATAACAACTGGTGTAGGCCCCGGTGCGGCTGTAAGATTCGGTCTGCGTCTTGCAGAGATACTCTGCGGCAAGTCTGAGGCAGACAGGATAGCGGCAGGTATGCAGTGCGGGAAGTAAAAAAAGCGCTCAGAAAGCAGCTTATCGGAAAGCGCAGGGAAATGGACATAGCATATAAGGCGCACTGTGACAAGGACATCTTCTGTAAGCTCGTTCCGCTGCTGGAAAAAGCTGACGCAGTGCTGACCTATGTGTCTACAGATATTGAGGTCGACACAATTGCGGTGATAGAGTACTGCCTTGAAAAGGGAATACCTGTTGCAACGCCTGTGTCGGGTGACAGTGAGCTGACTTTTTATGAGATCACATCTTTTGATGATCTGAAAGAGGGCAGATTCGGTATCATGGAGCCGATAAAGGGAGAAGCTCCTTTTGTAGGGGGCAGCTCCTCGCTTTGCGTAGTACCTGCGCTATGTGCGGACGGAAGCGGTCTTAGGCTCGGCTATGGCAGGGGATATTATGACAGATACCTATCACGGTTTGAGGGGCGCAGCGTTATCGTGTGCTACTCGGATTTCAGGATGGAAGTACCATCTGAGCCGCATGACAGACGGGCTGACATGACTATTTTTGACAGTATATAGAATGACCGAAACGGAGGTCGAAGAATGGATAACAACGAACTTTATGACGAGAGCATCCCGCAGGAGGAGCAGGACCTTGCAAGCACACAGGAGCTTGCAAGCATCTCTGATGCGCCGCAGGATTTCGGTGAGAACAGTGACAGCATAATGCCCCGTGACAGGTTCACCGACCTTAACAGTGTGGATGAAAATACGGAAAAAACAAGGCTCATGGACTCTGTGCAGCCTGAAGAGGATATTCCTGAGGATGACGATTATGAGCATATCGACAGACCTGTAAACCCCGTAAAAAAGCGCCGTAAAAAGAAAAAGAGCAAGAAAAAACAGACTAATCATATAAGGACATACGGTCAGATATTCGTGGGCGTATTGCTGGCGGTAGTTGCGATAGGCGTGGGCGCTTTCCTTGCAACTAAGCTCATCGTAGCCATGCAGGATTTTACGGGCATGGCAAAGGCAACAAAAGAGTATGAGATCGTCATTACCGACGACATGAATACCGATATGATAGCACAGGAGCTGCATGAAAACGGTATTATCGAGATGCCGTCGCTGTTCAAGATGTATCTTAAGATAGCCAAGGAAGAAACGGGATTTCTGAACGGTGATTATATCGTTAAATCCAACATGTCTTATGATATCCTTGTAAAGACGCTCAAGACCAAAAAGACCTACACGGAAACTGTAATGGTAATGATACCTGAGGGTTCGACAGCGCAGGAGATAGGTCAGCTTCTGGAGGCAAACTATGTCTGCCGTGCAGAGGACTTTGAGCTTTTCTATAAGACAAAGCAGGAGAAGTTCGATTTCGAGGAGGGAATACCCGATGACCCGAACCGCTTCTACATGCTGGAGGGTTATCTGTTCCCCGATACGTATGAGTTCTATGTCATTGATGATCTTAAGGAGAATCCAGACTTCGACACGCTTCCTTATGCAGAGCAGGCAGCGACCAAGATGTACAAGAACTTTGAGAGCAAGATAACAAGAAATATGAAGTACCGCATGAAGGAGCTGGGTCTTACCCTTGACCAGACGATTATCCTTGCGTCCCTTATCCAGTGGGAGGGTACCAATGAGGATAATATGACCATGGTATCATCGGTATTCCATAACCGACTCAATAACATGGGCACCTTCCCGAGCCTGCAGTCGGATACGACCTACACTTATATCGACGAGTGCATCAAGCCCATGATCCCCGACAGTGCAGGTGACCTTTTTGATGACATTATCGCAGCATATGACAGCTATCAGTGTGAGGGCATTCCCGTGGGAGCTATCTGCAGCCCCGGACTTGAAGCGATAAACGCTGCGCTGTATCCTGCGGAGTCGGATTACTACTACTTCCTTGCAAGCTCGGACGGTGTTTTCTACTACGCTCAGACTGTCGAGCAGCATGAGCAGAATATTATCGACGCAGAGCTTCGTTCCACGGAAGAATAAAAAAACAGGAGAACAGATTTGAGTAATAAAATAGAGCTGCTTGCTCCGGCAGGTGATGAGGAGTGCCTGCTTTCCGCACTTGACTACGGGTGTGATGCAGTATACCTTGCAGGAAAGTCATTCGGTATGAGAGCAGGCGCAAAGAACTTCGATGCTGACGGTCTTGCAAATGCGGTGAGCCTTGCACATTCGAGAGGCGTCAAGGTGTACCTTACCTGCAACACGATACCTCTCAACGATGAGCTTGATGCGTTTCCGTCATTTATCGCACACGCTGCGCAGTGTGGTGTGGATGCTGCAATTGCCTGCGATCTCGGTGTGATCTCTATGATAAAGAAGTACGCACCGTCGCTGGAGCTTCATATCTCCACACAGACAGGCGTTGTGAACTACATGACTGCGCAGGAGCTGTACAGAATGGGCGCAAAGCGCATAGTGCTTGCACGTGAGGTCGACCTTGAAAATATACGCACCATCCGTAAGAATATCCCCGATGATATGGAGATAGAGGTGTTCGTGCACGGAGCGATGTGTGTAAGCTTTTCGGGCAGGTGCCTTATTTCGGAGTACCTTGTCGGCAGAAATGCAAACAGGGGCGAGTGCGCTCAGCCGTGCCGCTGGGGGTATTATCTGATGGAGGAAAAGCGCCCGAATCAGTTCTTCAAGGTGTTTGAGGATGAACGGGGAAGCTATATCCTGAATGCACGTGACATGTGCATGATAGATCATCTTGATGACCTTATAGATGCAGGTGTGACCAGCTTCAAGATAGAGGGCAGGGCAAAATCAGCGTACTATGTGGCGCTTACCGTGAATGCATACCGCACTGCACTCGATGCATATCTGAGGGGGGAGAAGCCACCGCAGTGGGTGATTGACGAGGTGAACAAGATAAGCCACAGACCGTATTGTACAGGATTTTTCTACGGTCATCCTATGGAAGGCTCCGAAACGCAGGATCCCTCTGTCACCACAAATGGCGGTCAGTATTTCGATAGCAGCGGATATTTGAGAGAGTACGATTTCGTAGGTACTGTTGACAGCTGTGAGAATGGCACGATGCACCTTACTCAGCGTAACTATTTTACGCTTAATGACGAGCTTGAGATACTTGCTCCCGGCAGAGAGCCGATAAAGTTCGCTCCGACGGAGATGTACGGAGCTGACGGGGAGCGTATAGAGATAGCACGGCATGCCACGGAAAAGCTGACAATACCGTCTGATATCGTGGTGGAGCCACATTCGATATTAAGAAAGCTTGTAAAATGATCATCAGGGAGGCTGCTTATGTCTGACGAGTTTGATATCATGAAGCCGATCGACACGCATCTTGATGTGGGGAAAACGATGTTCGACGAGCCTGAGCCACAGGCGCCGCAGGCACCGCCGAGCGTTCACCCGTCATATGGTCATGTCACGGCTGAGGAGCAGGAGTTTCTGTCCGAGCTTCCGCCGCAGAACAATGCTGCTTGCAGCGGAGATATGAAAGCACCGACTGTATCGGCTACGCCTGTAGGAGATGAGCTTCGGGAAGTTCTTGACGAGATGGAGCTTCTTCAGCTGCTTGATGCGGAGCGCCTTTCACGCATGACAGTTCGTGTAAACGGACGAGAGGTACATGGAAAGATAAAGAAGGCGGCGATAGTTAGTATAGTTTCGTTCATTGCAGTTTTTCTTGTAATTTTTGTCGTTGTTGCCGCAAACGTGGCTAACGGCTGATGGTAATACAGCATGAAAAAAGGAGGAACACCAAATGGCAGAGCATAGATTTCTTGACACGACATTAACATTTGATGAGCGCGTTCAGGCGCTGCTTGATGAGCTTACTCTTGAAGAAAAGCTGAAGCTGATCCACACACGAATGGGAGCTATCCCAAGGCTTGGGATCAAAGAATTCGTTATCGGCGCTGAGGTGGCTCGTGGTCTTGTTTGTCGTGGAAACAATGAGGAGCATCCTACTACTGTATTCCCTGAACCATTCGGACTTGCTGCGACCTTTGACACAAATATCATGCAGGCTATGGGTGAGGTAACAGGTACCGAAACACGTATCTATCATCAGGAGGGCAAGTCCTCTCTGTGCGTGTGGGGACCTACTGTCGATCTTGAGCGTGATCCCAGATGGGGCAGAAACGAGGAGGCCTATGGCGAGGACCCCTTCCTTGCAGGCTCGATGGCTGCCGCATTTACAAAGGGAATGTACGGTGTAAACGACAGGTATGCACGTGTTATCCCTACTCTTAAGCATTTCTATGCAAATAATAATGAGCAGGACAGGGGTACTGACAATGCAATGATCCCCACAAGGCTTAAATATGACTACTACCTTAAGGCATTTGAAAAGCCTGTAAGGGAAGGTCATGCATACAGCCTTATGACCTCCTACAATGAGATAAACGGAATCGAAGCCATCTGCAATCCCGAGGTACAGAAGGTCTGCAAGGACAAGTGGGGACTTCTGTTTGCGGTGACAGACGGCGGAGATTTTATACAGAATGTACAGACGCACCGCCGTGACAAGACGCACGTTGAAGCTCTTGCAAAGGTGTATAAGAACCATGGCGCAGACATAATGACCGATAACGAGGATATCGTTAATGATGCTGCAAGAGAGGCTCTCCAGCGTGGACTTATACAGGAAAGCGATATCGACAAGGTGCTTTTCGGCGCACTGAAGGCTCGCTTTATGCTGGGAGAGTTCGATAAGGACTGCCCTTACAATAAAGTGGACAGGAATCTGCTTTGCTGCAATGAGTTCTACCGCACTGCGGAAAAAGCTGCGGAGAAATCCGTCATACTGCTTAAGAACAGCAGAGCTGTGCTTCCGCTTTCAAAGCAGGAACGACTTGCGGTAATAGGATATTATTCAGATATGAATTTCCGTGACTGGTACACGGGTCTGTCAGAAAAAAATCCCACCATTCTTGACAGCGTTATTGCGACACTTGGCAGAGAGAATGTGGTCTATGAGTCGGGCAATGATATAGTCGCACTCAGAAATTCACAGACGGGCTTCTATTTCTCCGTTGATGAAAAGGATGAGCTTGTATGCGACAGTGCAACGATAAACGAGAGCTGCCTGTTTGACCTCTTTGAATGGGGTGACGGTGCGGTCTCGCTTAGGTCGAGATTCAATGGCAAGTTCCTTGCTGACAGCGGAGTATTGAAATGCATCTCTGATGAGGTATACGGCTGGTTCGTAAAGGAGCGTTTCACTCTTCAGCGTACAGGCAGGGACTGCATCCTTAAAAACTGGCAGGACCGTTTCCTTAAGATAACCAATGATCGTCATGTGCGTGTGACAGATTCTCTTCGTCCCACAAAGGATTGTATCTTCAACATCGAGGTATTCTCAAGCGGCATCGACAGAGTGCGCAGGACGGTGACAGAGGCTCACAATGTGCTTATTATCTGTGGAAACAATCCTATGATAAATGCGAGAGAGTGTTATGACAGAAAGCATCTGCGCCTGCCTGAAAAGCAGGAAAAGGTGCTTGATACAGTGCTTTCGATAAATCCCAATGCGGTGCTTTGCCTTATTTCAGGCTATCCCTTTGCGATAACCAATGAGAAAGCAGCCACCATCATCCATACCTCGCATGCAGGACCTGCTATGGGAGCTGCTCTTTCAAAGACTATTTTCGGTGATATCTCGCCTGCGGGAAGATGCCCCGTTACATGGTATCGCTCGGAAAATGAGCTTTGCGATATCAAGGATTATAACATAATCCAGACAAGATCGACCTACCTATACTATGACGGTGAGCCGCTGTTCCCGTTCGGATACGGACTCAGCTACACTGCGTTCCGTTACGGCGGGCTTAGGCTTGATAAGCGCACGTTTGAACGTGGTGATACAGTTACAGTAGCTTTTGATCTGGAGAATGTCGGCGGATACAACGGCGAGGAAGTAGTTCAGCTGTATATCGGATATCCGAAGCTGC
>JAGAKC010000279.1 GCA_017848155.1 Oscillospiraceae bacterium
TAATGAATATAGCGCTTCCTTATCAGGACCTTACGATAATGGACGCATGCCTTGCCTGCGGAGTGAATTACATGGACACCGCAAACTACGAGCCTGAAAACATCGACGATCCTGAGTGGCGTGCAGTCTACGACAAGCGCTGCAAGGAGGAGGGCTTCTCGGCATACTTTGACTACACATGGCAGTGGGCATATAAGGAGAAGTTTGAAAAGGCAGGTCTTACTGCGCTTCTCGGCAGCGGCTTTGACCCCGGTGTGACTCAGGCGTACTGCGCATACGCTCAGAAGCATGAGTTCGACACCATTGAAACTATCGACATACTCGACTGCAACGGCGGCGACCACGGCTACCCCTTTGCGACAAACTTCAACCCCGAGATAAATCTCCGTGAGGTATCTGCCCCGGGAAGCTACTGGGAGAACGGAAAATGGGTGGAGATACCTGCAATGAGCATCAAGCGTGAGTACGACTTTGAAGAGGTGGGCATGAAGGACATGTACCTGCTCCACCACGAGGAGATAGAGTCCCTTGCAAAGAACATCCCCGATGTAAAGCGTATCCGCTTTTTCATGACCTTCGGACAGAGCTATCTTACGCATATGAAGTGCCTTGAAAACGTGGGAATGCTGTCCACTGCGCCGATAAACTATGAGGGTCACGAAATAGTTCCTATCCAGTTCCTTAAGGCGCTGCTGCCCGACCCTGCGTCCCTCGGACCCAGAACAAAGGGCAAGACCAACATCGGCTGCATCTTCACGGGCAAAAAGGACGGCAAGGACAAGACCTACTACATCTACAACGTGTGCGATCATCAGGAGTGCTACAAGGAGGTGGAGAGTCAGGCTATCTCCTACACCACAGGCGTACCTGCGATGTGCGGCGCACTGATGCTTCTGACAGGAAAGTGGAACAAGGCAGGCGTATACACGGTGGAGGAGTTCGATCCCGATCCCTACATCGAAGCGCTTGACAAATACGGACTTCCCCACAGGGAGAGCCACGACCCCGTTCTGGTGGACTGATGGATATACGTGAAAGGATACTTGCATCTGAGCTTCCCACTCCGTGCTATGTGATAGACGAGCAGAAGCTCATCGAAAACGGCAGGATACTGAAAGGCGTTCAGGACAGGACAGGGTGCAGGATACTGCTTGCACAGAAAGCGTTCTCGAATTACGATCTGTATCCTGCGATAGCTCCGTTTCTTGCAGGCACGGAAGCAAGCGGACTTTTTGAAGCAAGGCTCGGCGCAGAGAAGATGCCCGAGGGCGAGTGCCACGTGTTCTGTGCGGCCTACAGGGAAAGCGAGTTCACGGAGCTGCTGAAATACGCAGATCATATCGTGTTCAACAGCCCGTCCCAGCTGAAAAGGTTCGGTGAAAGGGCAAGGGCGGCAGGAAAGTCGGTGGGACTTCGCATAAATCCCGAGCGTTCAACGCAGGACGGCCATGGGATATACGACCCGTGCAGCGCAGGAAGCAGGCTCGGAACGACTCTCTCCCAGTGGGAGGAGCATATGACGGAGGAGCTTATCACGCTGCTTGACGGACTTCATTTCCACACGCTGTGCGAGCAGGATTCCGACGCACTGGAGGTAACTCTTGATGCGGTGGAGGAGCGCTTCGGTCAGTACCTGCACCGTATGAAATGGCTGAACATGGGCGGAGGACATCACATCACCCGTAAGGACTACGACATACCTCGGCTGGAAAGGCTGATAACGAGGATGCAGGACACCTACGGCGTGCAGGTGTATCTGGAGCCAGGAGAAGCTGTGGCGCTTGACGCAGGCTACCTCATGACAGAGGTGCTGGACACGCTGAAAAACGGTGATACGGATATTGCGATACTTGACATGTCGGCGGCATGCCATACCCCCGATGTTATAGAGATGCCGTACAGACCGCCGCTGTACCGTTCCGGCGAAGCAGGCGAGAAGCAGTATACCTGGAGGCTCGGAGGACCCACCTGCCTTGCAGGGGACATCGTAGGCGACTACAGCTTTGACGAAAGGCTCTCTGACGGCGACAGGCTGCTTTTCGGGGACATGGCGATATACTCCACATGTAAGAACAATACGTTCAACGGCATGCCGCTGCCCGACATCTGGCAGGCATGCGCCGACGGCAGCTTTAAGCTGCTGGCACGCTTCGGCTATGAGGATTTCAGATACAGGCTCGGCTCGTGAGAAAGCCTTGACAATATCGGACATTTGTGCTATAATAGTGTAGTTTGGAAATGCCGGTATGTCGGAATTGGCAGACGAGGCGGACTCAAAATCCGTTGATGGCGACATCGTGTGGGTTCGACCCCCACTACCGGCACCAGAAAAAGCAGGGGCGGAACGGCATAAAGGCTGTACCGCCCTTTTCGGCAGGAACAGCGCTTTTAAGCGGCAAGGAGGAAAAATGAGAAAGATAGGTTCGATATTGTGTCTGCTGGTAGCGGCAGCAGCTGTTATTTTTGCATTCGTATCATTCGGCTCACGAAACAGCATGTTCTTCGGACTTGCGATGTTCAGAGTAATTAAAGACGGCAGCTTCATGGGCTTCATCGGAAATATCGCATGCGTGCTGATAACCGTACTCGGCTATGGTGCGGCAGGCTACTACGGACTGACGAAAAAGGACGACAAGATGGCGCTGATGTGCTCGGGCGGAGTTACGCTGCTTGGTATCATCTCGCTGGTCATCGCCTGCTTCAACGGCTTTACGGTGGGCGATATAGTTATCATCATCCCGTCGGCGATGGTGCTTTGCTCGCTCTTTTTGTCAAAGGATTAAATATTTTTTACGCAGATACATAGAAATGCCTCACTTGATAGTGAGGCATTAATTATTTCGTATAGTCCGCACTGAGCTGACCGCATGCAGCCTTAAGCTCCGAGCCGAATTCACGGCGCATGGTAACTCCGATACCATTCTTTTTGAGCACGTCATAAAAGCGCATGATATCGTCACGGGAGCTTTTTCTGAACATATCTGCGTCAGTGGGATTGTATGGGATGATATTTACGTAGAAGCTCCTGTCGCCGATGAGGTCGGACAGCTGCTGCGCATGACAGGGCAGGTCATTAACACCGCCCAGCATGATGTATTCGAGCGTAATGCGGCGGTTAGCCTTAACGGAGAAGTATTCTGCGGCTGAAAGCACTTCGGACAGCGGATAGCGGCGGTTTATCGGCATGAGCCCTGACCGCAGCTCATCATTCGGCGCATGCAGGCTCACCGCAAGGTTGCAGGGGTGAGGAAGCTCCGCATATTTCCGTATCTCAGGCACAAGACCGCAGGTGGAAACAGTTACATGCTTCTCGCCCAGGGCAAGTCCCTTCGGATAGGTGACGATATCGAGAAACTCCGTGACATTCGTGAAGTTGTCAAACGGCTCGCCTATGCCCATGACCGAGATGCCCGTGACCTTTACGCCAAAGGTGTTTTCTATCGCAAGCACCTGTCCAACTATCTCATCAGGGGAGAGGTCACGTCTGCGGCGCAGCCTGCCGCTCTGACAGAAGCTGCACCCCATGGAGCAGCCGACCTGAGTTGAAACGCATACGCAGCTGCCGAAGCTCTGCCGCATAAGGACAGCCTCAACGTATTCTCCGTCGGACAGCCGCAGCAGCAGCTTTGCCGTATCGCTGCTGTCAAGCACCTGTACCACCTCGGGCAGCTGAAAGGAAAAGTCCCGTGAAAGCTGCTCTGTTACACGCTGCGACAGGGGAAGCTCCGAAAAGCTGCCGATGCGCTTTCTGTATATCCCGTCCAGCACTATCGCAGCCTTTGCGGGATTATCACCGCCTGCGCCGAAGTATTCCCCGAGCTTTTTCGGGGTCATGCCATAGATGTTCAATCTCATCACCCGATAATATTGTACAGTAAAAAAGTATTTTCGTCAAGAGCTGAAATTTCCCTTGACAAAAGGGGAGGGATATGCTACCATAATGAAAATACCGACAGAAAAGGAGCATGCGGCATGAGCGATAAGATATATACCCCCTGCAACCCGAATGCGCAGGAATGTGTGAAAAGAGTAATGAAGTACCTGTCTGATATCACTTATGATAAGATAGTTACAGGTCAGCATACCCAGACGATGGCACAGGAGGAGCTGCGGTATGTGGAGCAGGTCACAGGCAGACAGCCTGCGCTTCTCGGGTTTGAGCTGCTTTCCTACTCTCCGAATATAAATTACCTTGATACTGATGACGAGTGCATGGACGAGGTAACTGCTAATTACGGCACTCTGAAAAAGGCATGGGAGTGGGCTGAAAAAAAGGGACTTATAACCTTTACATGGCATTGGTTCTCACCGCTTGGCGGACGTTCAAAGTCGTTCTTTTCCGTGAATACCGATTTTGACGCTTCAAGGGCAGTTATCGAGGGCACTCCCGAGCATGCTGCGCTGATATCGGACATGGACATGATGGCAGGACTTCTGCGGCCGTTCTGTGA
>JAGAKC010000280.1 GCA_017848155.1 Oscillospiraceae bacterium
CCCTGGAAGCCTGCACGAAGCGAAAGGAAGCCTGCGCCGAGGGACATCCACATCTGTACTACGATAACGCACATGAGGATATATCTTGCGTCAGTCAGCCACTGCTGAGGACCCTTGATAAGACCGAGATCCATCAGTGTGGAGTTAAGGAAGCCGTATGTATCGCCGGAGAAGATGAGCTGCCATGTGGCGAAGATGTTACCTGCCAGTGTAGGCGCATAGAAGATGTAAGTGAACACCGTCTTAAGAGCGCCGGGCATCTCATTGATGAGCCATGCGAGCAGGAAGCAGAGAATGTAGCTCACAGGGCCTGTGATGATAGCGAATACGAGAGTATTCTGAATTGCAATAAGGAATACGTCGTCCTGAAGGAACAGAGTATAGAAGTTATTAAGTCCTACCCATGTCGGGAACTGTACCATGTTGAAGCTGGTGAAGCCGATAGGCAGAGAAATTACGACCGGTATACCCGTAAAGATCAGGAACAACAGGAAGTACGGGAGCGCAAGGACATATGCACTGCCGTTCTTTTTGATCTCACGCATCGTATAACGAAACTTACTGTCTTCGATATACTGCGATTTTTCTTTACCGAACAAGCTGATTCCTCCTAATTTTTAATGGAAAGAGCCATCGCTCTCCCGGCAGAAGCCGGGGATGCGTTACTCTCCTGTGTAATAGCCAAGCTCCTTCAGCTTTCTTACGATCTCGGAGTTGATATCTCTGTTGTAAGAGCTGAGCTGATATCTCGGGTTCTTCTGGTTGTTTACTACCGCTCTGAATGCGTTGTAAACGTTACGTGTTACAGCGTAGGAAGCGGGAATGATCGGAACCTCCTTGAGGTGTGACATCTGGTCGCTGATCTTCTTGTACTCAGCAGTGGACCAGTTCAGCTTGGACAGTGCCTCAAGGTTTGCGGTATCATAACGTCCCATGGGACCCATGATAGCTTCGATCGTCTTACCATACTCTACCTGAGCCTCTGTGCTTGTAAACCACTTGATAAAGTCCCAAGCAGCCTGCGGGTCAGAGCAGGACTTGAAGATGACCGCACCGGAAGAACCGGAGTTTGCGGTGTAGTCAAGGATCTCGTTACCGTTTTCATCGATCCTGTAGGAACCGGGTACATGTGTGAAGTTCCACAGACCCTTGATCTCAGGAGCAGCTACGTTCAGCTGATTGTAGAATGCGTAGTTTTGTACCAGAATAGGCATCTCACCTGTTCTGAATCGTGTGAATGCGTCGTAAGCCTGGTCAAAGTCGTATACAGTGTAGAACTTTGTCCACTTTGTAAACGCCTCAACGGCAGCCTCTGTTTCAAATGTGGTTGCTGTCAGTGTATCGTTGTAGAGTGACTGACCTGTCTGGTTCATCAGCAGGATGAATGTATTACCTGCATCAAATACCTGAGAGGAAACGTTGGAGGGAAGGATAAGACCTACCTCAAGGTACTTTCTCTGCAGGTCGGGAAGCATTGCGATCAGTGCGTCCCATGACTCGGGAGGAGCGTCATATCCAAGCTCCTCAAGAACGTCCGTTCTGTAGAACAGCATCGGGAAGTTCTGTGTAAGCGGTATACCGTAAACACCGCCGTTGAACTCATACAGCGTTGTTACGTCCTCGGAGAATCTTGTTACCACCTCGTCGTAGTCGCTGAAGTCCTTCATGTTGTAAAGAAGTCCTCTGGAAGCACATACTACGGGGAAGTCACCACCGATGAACAGCGACACCTCAGGGCCCTTACCTGCCAGTGTAGCCTCAAGTACAGCACCCTGTACAAGGCTTATTGCGATCTGGGTCGAGTGGTTGGGGTTGTACTCGGAGCTTACAAGCTCGTTTACTACTGTAGCCTGGTCACGACCGAGGGATACCCATACATTAAGAGCCTTTGTTGTGGAATCGGAAATGGATGTATAGTCCTCAAAGAAGGAACCGATAAATGCCTGGAATCCGAATCCGAAATCAGCAAAGAAGTTATAACCGAAATCAGTATACTTTTCGTGAACGGACTTTATTTCGAGATAGTCTATCTCAAGAGGCTGGTCACGATAGTC
>JAGAKC010000281.1 GCA_017848155.1 Oscillospiraceae bacterium
CTCTGCGTCAGCTCCTCCTCATATTCATCGCGGTCAGACGCACCCTCGGCTATCTTAGCCGCAATGTAATCGGTAGCTGCAAGCATAGACTTAATCCGGGTTATTTCCGCCGCTGCATTGACACGGTCAAGTTCAGGCTGCTTATGGTCGTCAGAACGCAGGACAGGCTTCCCATCAATCAGTATATAATTGTATATACCATTGTCATCGATCAGCGGATGGTCGAGATAATTGCCTTGTGCATGATGGTAGCGGTCACCGATGCCCTCGTCAATTACAAACCACTTATCCGCCTTAATAATTGCATCAGGCAAAAAAGCGGAGCTGTTCACGGCGGTAATTATTCCGCTGCTGTCGGTTTTTACATACACTTTGTATTTCATTTTGCGCCCCCCTTTTAAAGTTCAGCTGACAAAGCTGCACCTGTCTTAGACACAAGAGTGGCATCTGTCAGTCCGTGATTATCCTTTGCCGCACGTATCAGTACTCCATTTGGAGCCGTCTTGATTGCCGTAAATGTGAATCCATCGACCGAAGTATTTGTTGTTATATCAACCACCTCCAGTGTCCCTACAATACTCGGTGTCAACCTCATGAGAGGCACGGGAACAACAAAGTCGATAAAGTTGGTAGTCACTGCTGCTGCACGGGCAGGGAGATACGTTCCGATAAACGAATACATCCACAGACACTTGACAATCTCCAACGCAGCGACAGGTGGAGTGTACGCTGTACTCGCCTCGCCCTTCTCGAGCTTGACCCACTCGATGATGCTGTAACTGTCAGTGGTGTCACCCGTGCGCACATCCGCGCCGTATAACCATACTTCAAGTCCCGTAATATCCTCGGGGATATCAAAGGATATCGTGTTAAGTCCTGCCGCCGCCTTCATGTTTTTTTGATGGTTAGCGCCGTCCTTTTTGTACACTATCAGTAACTGTGGATAAGCCGATGTAGTTTCCTTGATGTATGCGCTCGCTGTTACAGTGCAGCCTGAATAATCCGCATAATTCTCGATGCGCTGTAACATATGCGACGGCAGCGTCGGTGAGCCGCCCGATACATAACCGAGCTTAACACCGTCGTCCAGCACCGTCAGCATATTGTCCTCACAGACGAGCTGCCACATATCCACTGTGTAGCCACGGGTCGACGGGTCATATGCATATTCCGACTTGCCACGCTGATTGATTCGGAAATTGCTGTTGATAAGCGCATTGCCGTTGCTTGTGATAGATGCAACATCCGCCGCTGTCAGGTGTATATCCGTATTTCCTGCGTGCGCATTGATAGCATCACGTGCTGTCTGGTCTACAGTGCCGCCACCGCCCGAGGACGAGGCGGCGCACTTAAAAACCATTGTGTCGTAGTCATTGCCGCATACCTGTACGCTGCCCGTGCCTGTGAGATACACTCTGCCGCCCGTGTCAAGCAGCTTTGCAGCCTGTCCTGCAGGCACAGCCAGCACTCCATCCGCACCTGCCGTGATACCCGAATTACGGCTTGCATAGACCGTGTCAACTCCGTCATTTCGGATATCGCAGTTTGTACCCGATACCTGTACCTCCTGCTCGTCGCCTGTGAGCAGTATCGTCTTTTCCTGTGCCATAGCATAGTTCCTCCTTATGTCGCTATCGTATTATTGTTGTATACAAGACCGCCCGTGCCCATCGACAGCACCCCGTCACCTGCCTGTATTCGCATTGCGTTCGGATTCAGTGTCAGCTGCCCTGTTCCGCCGTCAAGGCGCACGTGAAGCTCGTTGTCCTGAACTGTTACAATGTCGTCTGTAGCAGGATTCTCTATCGTAACACCGTTACTCCCACTGACAGTGATGTTGGTGGGACCCACCTGTATAACGATACCGCATCTGCTGTAATCAGGACCTCCCGACATGCTTATCCTGCACCAGCCGTACTGGTCAGTAATCTCAAAGCCTGCGCCAAATCCACTTCCTACAGCCTTGATGCGTATCTCGGCATCGCCGTTGGAAATGATCAGGCCGTTCTCGCTGCTGGTAGTCGCATAATAACCGCTGCCCGATGTCTGGAGCTTTTCGGCTGTTCCGCCGCCCTCCGAGATATCCTCCTCCGCAGCTGTCACACGGTTGGAGATATCACGCTGATTCTTCTTTCCCTGCGCAGCACAGGCGATGCGCTCCACAAAACCGCCGTCATAGCTTACGGAAAGCTCCTGCTCGGTCACGGCGGCAGTTACCGTGCTGCCGTTTGCATCGGCAGAGGAAAAGACATCACCCACCTCGAAGATGTCCTCCGCAGGAAGTGTAAACGAGCACGCAGAGCAGCTCATACCGCCGACCTGCGACCAGGCATATTCAGCGCTTGCAACCGTCGCAAACGGAACAAAGCATTCGAGGATACCATCAGCGTCAGGGTCATATTCACTTGACGAGCCGTCAATGAATATCCTCGTTTCGCCGCCGAGGTCAAACAGGATGCCCTTTACGGTGTAGCCGCCGTCTGCCGCCACATCGGTGCCATAGCACCTGTTGCGGTCGATGACAGCGCCTGTCTGCGTGTAGGGGCGTATCTGCAATACCTCGTCGGGTGAAAACCTTGCGTTTGCGCCGTGGCAGGCTGCGATATAACCGATAAGCTCCCGTGCGGTGTACCCGTCGGGAGCGTTTTCTATAGTGAAGTCCTGACACCGAAAGTCTGTCGTAACAGCCGCACGTGCGCAGAGATAGTCCAGCACCTCCTGCATCTTACAGGGGAAGGTCGGTGCAGCTGCGAGCGTGTGGTCTGTCCATTTGACAGGCTTGCCGAGCCTGCCCATCATGTCGTAGGCATTTACGGTGGTGATACCACGTTCCGTGACCGAGCTGTCAACGTAGAAAGTGCCAAGCGTGTGCCATTCCGTAACTGGGTCGGTACAGCGGCAGTATATCTTCACCTTTTTCAGGCGCCCGTTGAAAAGATCTGTGGCTCTTGTGGTGAGCGTGAGCCTGTCGGACATGCAGGCACCTATCTGTATGCCATCGGAAAAGGCACGTGTGATGCTGATGCTGATGATGTCGTCAAGCCACAGATAGTCGGGCGTTTCGGAGTTGCCATACACGGCGACGTAAAAGCCGAAGCGCCTTGTATTGCTCCTGACCTGCGAGCTGTAGTCATCCGATACAGTGCGCATATCACACCTCCTCGAAAACGAGGGAGATATCTCCGCAGAGATAGCCGCCCTCTGTCGTGTATATGACAGGTGTGGGAATATCGCCGTCCAGCCGCATGGTATATGTGCTGTCGTCCACGGCCACGGGAAAGGACATCGGGGTGATGATCGCTTTTATCTCCGCCCACTTGTCGCTCGGAATGAGCGGTATCTGCACCGAGATACGCTTTTTTGTAAATTCCGATATCCTGTCGATGACCGCCGAGCCGTTCAGCGTGTAGTTTACGCTCTGACTTCGGAACGTGTCGGATATCTCAGGGGGTATCATCAGCTTCCCCATGTCGATATCGCCTATCATGAAGATCATGATATCCCTCCTTAAAAATCGAACGGTGACTTACCGCTCTGCTTTGCAAGGTCATTTATGTCCCTCACAGCGGCTCTTCCGATGGTGAGGTCACGTGCCTTAAGCTCCACCTCAAAGCTCATCTCAATGGATTCCACCTTTCGCTGGAGCTTCGTGATGGCATTTACAACGTCTGCAAGGGTAGTTTCCGCCGACGCAGTGCCCGATGAGGTCACAGCACCGCCTGTCAGCGCATCTATCGTATGAGCTGCCGAGCTGTTTCCCACAAGACCTGCGCCGAGATACTGCCTTAACAGGTCGCTGTCATCAGAGCCGCTCCACATGGTGGGGATGTAGCTGGATATGCTGATAAGGCTGCCGCCTGACGATGTCGAGCTGCGCCCTGCGGATTTGCTTGCTGCGGAGTAGGTCCTGCTGCTTCCGCCCGACGCTTTGTCGGTATCGTCAGTGGTGGAAGAATGTGTCTTTCTGTTCTTGAATGCTATGACCTTGTCCATCATGCTCTCATACTCCTCACTGCCCCATTCAAGGTAGGATTCGATGAGCTTTTCAAGCTGATAGAAGTATTCTTCATCATCTATCTCGTTGCGCCTTTTGGAGCGTTCAAGGTCTGCAAGAAGCCTTTCGTATTCCGCACGGCGCTCCTCTGCGAGAGTATCTCCCCAGTGCTTTGATGAGGTATTCCTGTCAGCAGCGGAATCGCCCTCTGTACCCAGCGCATCATAGGCGCTCTTTACTTCGTCAAACTCGTTCTGCTTTGTGTTGAGATCGCCTGCGGTATCTGAAAGCATGGAATATAGCTCGTCATCGATATTATCAAGACCGTACTGCTCCTCCAGCAGCTTTGTGACCTCCGCTACAGCGTCTGCACGCTGCTTGTATGTCATACCGTCCTTGAAGTAGTAGTGCCGACCACTCCAGAAGTCGTCCTCGGAATAGATGTACCCTCTGTTTTTCAGCCACTTGATAGCGGTATCTGTGGGGTTTGTATATCCTGCATCCTCATATCTGTAGTCAAAACCTACCTCGTACTTTTTGCTCTGTGCGTTCACTGCTTGTTTATAGGCATCCTTGATCTGTATCTCGGCTACTTCCTTGTTCTTCGCAATGACCGCATCCAGCTTCCCGAGCTGCTCGTCATACTTGCCGTTCACAAGGTCGATACCTGCCGCCTGATCGCCGTACTGGTCAATGAGCATGTCCTGTATCTCACGCAGGTCCTCACTGCGCTCTGCGGTGTCCTCAACGCTTGACATGACCGTTTTGTATTCGTCTGCGATATCGTCGATACCGTCCGCAGTTTTCATGTAATCCTCCGCACTGCCGATAAGCTCCTGTGAGGAGCTGTGAAGCTCGTCTATCTCCTGCTTCAGCTTATCCACCGAAGCAGCAGCATCGCCGTTTGCACCGCAGAAGGTCATGATATCACCCACGGCAGCGGCAGCAGCCGCACCTATCAGCACGTAGGGATTAGCGGCGGCAGCGGCATTCATGGCGAGCTGTGATATCTTTGCGGCTTCGGTCGCAGTCTTAAAGGACTTGACCGCATTCACGGCGGCAGAAACGGCGTTGCCGATCTTTATGGCAACAGCGAAGGCTCCCACAGCCACGGTCACGGCTGCGATAACGTCCCTGCATTCCCATGCGGTCTTTATGACAGCTGACAGGAAAGAGATCGAACCCTTTATGGC
>JAGAKC010000282.1 GCA_017848155.1 Oscillospiraceae bacterium
GGAACGAGGCGGATGAGGTACCGCCGGTAGGCTTCTTGACGATGAAAGTTTGACCGCTTGCTTTTTACCTCATCCACCGCAACCGTTCGGAGCAGAGCCCCTCTCTGCGGTCCCCCTTCCCCAAGTGGAAGGCTTAGATAAATCCCAATTTATCACTCCCTATTTTACAAAAAAGGTCGTCCCACGATGTGAGACGACCATATTTTGTTATTTTCAAATTAGTGAACGATGCACTTCTCTGTATCCTTATCGAAGATGTGGATACGGCTTGTATCGAATGCGATCTTGATCTTATCGCCGGCTCTGGACTGAGAACGAGAGGAAACTCTGGAAATGAGGTTTGTCTCTCCTATCTTGAGGTAGAGGTAGATCTCTGCACCCATAAGCTCGGTAACGTCAACGTAAGCTTCAAGTGTGCTGTCCTTGTATGCCTCAATGTTGCGCTCCTCATCGGTAAGACCCTCGGGACGGATACCAAGAACGACCTCCTGGCCGTAGTAAGGCTTAAGAGCCTCGTCGTTTGCCTTATCGTCGGAAAGCTTGATGGACTGTGTGCCTTCCTCGAAGTTGAAGTAAAGGTCTGCACCCTTCTTCTCAAGAACGCCGTTGATGAAGTTCATCTGAGGTGTTCCGATAAATCCTGCAACGAAGATGTTTACAGGCTTGTCGTAGAGGTTCTGAGGTGTATCAACCTGCTGAATAAGACCGTCCTTCATAACAACGATACGGGTAGCCATGGTCATAGCCTCGACCTGGTCGTGAGTAACGTATACGAAGGTTGTCTCAACTCTCTGGTGAAGCTTTGTAAGCTCGGTTCTCATGGTTGCACGGAGCTTAGCATCGAGGTTGGAAAGAGGCTCGTCGAGAAGGAATACCTGAGGATCACGAACGATAGCACGACCGAGCGCTACACGCTGACGCTGACCACCGGAGAGAGCCTTGGGCTTTCTGTCGAGAAGGTGACCGATATCGAGGATCTTAGCAGCCTCTTCAACCAGCTTCTTGATCTCGTCCTTGGGAACCTTACGGAGCTTAAGACCGAATGCCATGTTATCGAATACTGTCATATGAGGATACAGAGCGTAGTTCTGGAATACCATCGCAATATCTCTGTCCTTAGGAGCAACGTCGTTTACAAGACGATCGCCGATGAAGAGCTCGCCCTCGGAGATCTCCTCAAGACCTGCAACCATTCTAAGTGTTGTGGACTTACCGCAACCGGAAGGACCTACGAGTACGATAAACTCCTTGTCCTTGATGTTCATTGTAAAGTCGGAAACGGCAACTACGCCGCCGGGGTAACGCTTGTATATGCCTCTGAGTGATAAGCTTGCCATTGTATTATGACCTCCTGATGTACTAAATATTTTGTGAAGACTCTGAAACAAAAACGGCCGTGGGAGCTTAACGCTCCGACGCGGCAACGATCTTTTGATCCGTCGTCCTCTAAGCCATTTGGCGCTAATAATATAATACCAAAATAAACCCGAAAATAAAAGAGCCTAAGTCAACAAATATTTTTTGACGGGTTTATATATTTTCACCAACAGCTACAAAAAACCAACAAAAAAATCAGTGACCGATAGTGTTATTGCACAAAAAACGCAGTGTTTTCAGCGCTTCAAAACGCAGCGCAATAAAATTTCGGCTATTATTACAAAACGATTTGCGCATTTTTGTGCATAACATCACAACATATTGGGTCATATACAGCGAATAGTGTACATATAATCCAAGAACAGAAGCATGTCACGCCTGTACGGGGGTGATATATAACAAATCAGACACGGTTTTTTGTGCATTTTTTCGGGAGGTAGCTACATGGGCAGGAAAAATACGCACTCCAAAGGGATGATAGCTGCGGGCGCAGTACTCTTAATAGGTGCAGGGATATGGGGTCTTGTAAGGCTCAACGCAAAGGGACAGGGTATTCCTGCCGCCACCAACGATCAGCGAATAGCCTATATCAACGGCTGCGGCTGGCAGACGGGCACCACCCACGATGAGCTTACCGAGATACGTATTCCTGTGAATTTCGACGAGGTCTACGAGGACTACAACGACATCCAGCTGATGCAGGGGTTTGACCTCAGACCATACAGGGCGCATTCCGTCAAGAAATATACATATAATATAAGCAACTACCGCCCCGACGGCAGCACCGCTCCTCTGCCCGACATCTACGCAAATCTTCTGGTGGAGGACGGGATACTGATAGGCGCTGACATATCATCGGGCGAGGCAGGAAGCTTTGTAACAGTACTCGACCATCCGGAATAGGCACTTGACATAGCTGCCATAATGGAGTATACTTAATTTTAAAAAATGTCAGCCCACCGGGAAACGGATGTAAAAAATGAACAAAAAAATGATCGCAGGGTACTGTGTGCTGGGCGCAGCTGCCGTAAGTACCGCAATATTCTTCACGCTCCATCTCAGCCGCAGCAGAACACGTGATTTCATTTACGAAAGCAGCTCGGTCACAGACAGCGCACAAGCAATATCGGAAGCTGTTTGCGAAAGCAGCTTCGTGACCTCATACGATCCGCTGAACTCCGTAACAGTTGAGCCGTGCGGAGAATCAGTAAGCATCAGCGGCAGCTTTTCAGATCACGTGGTAGCCGAGGCATCCCTCGGCGGCGACAAATGCGCTCCCACATACGAGGACGGAACATTTACTGCGCAGCTCTCACCCAGATCCCTAAGATCAGGCAGACACTACACGCTGAAGCTGGAATTTGAGGACGGGTACTCATACGAGGTGCATCTTAACTATACCGAAAACGGCTTCGCACTTACAGAACACAACGACATACTGGAACGCAACATCAAAGTGACCGACAATCCGTTCATCATCGCCGACAAAGCCGTGATACAGTATATCTCCGCCGACAGCGATCCCGTAAAGGTCAGGGAAACGCTTGACGAGATACAGGATATTTCGGACAGGATATGCGATGGTATCACGGACGATTACGACAAGCTGCGTGCACTTTCCGAGTGGGTATCGCTGAATATCTACTACGACTATGACGCAAGCACAAGCTCCGTCACCATTGATACGATAGCTCTGGAAAGCGTGCTTGAAACGCACCGTACCGTTTGCCTGGGATATGCGAATCTGTACGCTGCGCTGTGTGCTGCACAGGGAATAGAATGCCATGTCGTGCACGGAGCTGTCATCAAGGGCAACAGCTGCTTTTCCGAAAACGAAACGGAAGCAGTTCACGAATGGAACGTGGCATACATCGACGGGCGCAGGATATGGGTCGATACACTGTGGAACACCACCAACGGCTACATTTCGGGCGAATATATGACGGGCAGTCAGAAGATGCAGTATTTCGATATTCCCGACGAGCTTCTTTCATGCAATCACCGTGCGGACCGCTGCGACAGCCGTGGCTACTTCTCTGCGGCGGAATGAGCGTTCTCACGCTGCTGAGCTTCACGCTTTGAGAACACGCATCCGCAGTAATTCTGACGATACAGACCGTACTCATGCGACAGCTGTATCGAGCGCTTATAGCCGTTTCTTTTCTTGAAATCCGAGGGGAGATGCTTTACGGGATAGATTTCCGAAAGCGTTTCCCCTATCTCATTCAGCTTTGCGGCATTTTTCAGCGGACTTATGGAGAGTGTTGAACAGAAATAGTCAAACCCGTTTTGAGCCGCATACTCCGCCGCGCGCTGAAGCCGCAGACGATAGCACACGAAGCAGCGCTCTCCGCCCTCGGGCAGGTCCTCCATACCCTTTACGGCGGAATAGAACTCCTCGGGATGGTAGCTGTCTATGACAACGGTGACGGGATTCTCCACGGGAAGCTGTGCCACCAGTTTTTTCTGCTCCTCTGCACGCTTTATGAACTCCTCCTCGGGAGA
>JAGAKC010000283.1 GCA_017848155.1 Oscillospiraceae bacterium
GAGCCGTCCGGCGGGGAAGAGTCCCTTTCTCCTCAGCTCCTCGGGCAGCAGCTCCAGTACTGTGGAGCTTAATCCGTCACGGGTCGCACATACTACTCCGTCAGGCTTGTTGAGCATGATGTACAGGTATTGCCTGTATCTTATCTGTTTTCCCCGCACGGCAACGATGTCCTTTTCTGGATCAAGTTTAGCGTCAGCGCTTCTGACAGCCTTGCCGTTTACGGTGATCTCCGATCTTTTTATAAGTGCTTTTGCGTCGGAGCGTGATAGCCCTGCCTGCTCCGATACGAATCTGTCCAAACGCATATCTGTCCGCCTTTCGGTGGTTATTTGCAGTTATAGCTGCTAAAGCAATTATACATCAATCGCATTGATAAATCAAGTGGTGTGATATGTTTGATAGATACGGCGAAAAAAATTTCAAAAAATTTTGAAAATCCTCTTGACTTTTGGAATTTAACGTGCTATAATGACATCACAAAAGACAATGACGAAGACACGTTCGTTTTCTGCGGCATTTTCAGAGAGCCATCGGTCGGTGTGAGGTGGTAATGCGGGTAAATGAACATCCCTTCTGAGTTGGAGTGCTGAAATATCAGTAAGCGCTCTCGTGAGGCTGCGTTAATGCATAGGGCTTTTCCTGTAACAGGGCGAGTCTGAAGGTGGCGTAGGCAGTATAAGGCTGCACGCAATTTGAGTGGTACCGCGGGTTTGATGCTCGTCTCAAAGTCAGAACTTTGGGGCGGGCTTTTTGTTTTTGTGGCTTTTGCCCCGTCGATAATATGTCCGAAGATAACGAAAGGAGAAACACCATGCCAAATCAGAACAATACCGAACAAAAGATACGTGAGGTCGCACAGCGAATCAGAACGCTGCGTGAGGATATGGGTATATCCGCCGAAACTATGGCGGCAAAGACGGGCTTTTCCTCCGCAGAATACAGGAAGATGGAGAACGGCGAGGTAGATTTCAGCTTTACCTTTATCCACAAGTGCGCAGGTATATTCGGTGTAGATATCGCAGAGCTTATGGAGGGTAATGCCCCCGAGCTTACAGGCTACACTATTACCCGCAAGGGACAGGGAAAGCCCATCGTTCGCAGAGCAGGCTTCGAGTACAACAGACTTGCACATAAGTTCAAGGATAAGATCGCAGAGCCTTTTCATGTGGTCATTCCCTATTCCGAGGAAGCGCTCAGCGGCGAAAGACACCTTGCAAGCCATGCAGGTCAGGAGATGGATATCGTCATCAAGGGTACGCTGCGTATGGTGATCGGTACCCATGTGGAGACTCTGTATGAGGGCGACTGCATCTACTATGACAGTTCAATTCCCCATGATGAGATCGCACTCGGCGGCGAGGACTGTGAGATATATGCATTCGTTATGGCTCCGCAGGACGGAAGTCAGGACACTTCCTATCACGAGCATGTGCGTGCATATACTCATTCCAACTTCTACAAGGCCGGTATCTCTCACCCCGTTGCGGATAAGTTCGTAAGCTGCGAGACGGATGAACACGGTATGCTTTCGGCCGTTAATTTCCACAATGAGGAGAGCTTTAATTTCGCATATGATATCGTGGACGCACTTGCAGAAAAGTGCCCCGATAAGACTGCGATGATATATGTTGCGGAGGATAAGTCGGAGCGCAGGTTCACATATAAGGATATGATGAAGTACTCCTGCCAGACCGCAAATTACTTCAGATCGCTCGGTATCAGGAAGGGCGACAAGGTAATGCTGGTGCTGAAAAGACATTATCAGTTCTGGTTCTCGATCCTTGCTCTGCATCGCCTTGGAGCAGTTGTTATTCCTGCGTCCAATCAGCTCGTTAAGCACGACTTTGAGTATCGTTTTGATTCGGCTGGTATCTCGGCTGTGGTATGTACGGCTGACGGAAATGTTGCTGACGAGATCGACCTTGCTGCACCCAACAGCCCTACATTAAAGACAAAGATCATAGTGGGTGCAAAGCGTGACGGTTGGAACGATTTCAACGAGGAGCTCTCCGCATACAGCACAAAGTTCCCGAGAACAGACGATACAGCCTGCGGCAGTGACCCCATGCTGATGTTCTTCACATCGGGTACGACAGGCTATCCCAAGATCGCTATGCATGACTTCAAGTATCCTCTCGGACATTATACCACTGCACGCTACTGGCATAATGTAGACCCCAACGGTATCCACTTTACCATTTCCGACACAGGCTGGGGCAAGGCGCTGTGGGGCAAGCTGTACGGTCAGTGGATGTGCGAAACTGCTGTATTTGTATATGATTTCGAGCGTTTCCATGCCGAGGATATCCTTCCCATGTTTGCAAAGTACAATATCACCACATTCTGTGCACCGCCTACAATGTACCGCTTCTTTATAAAGGAGGACCTGTCCAAGTACGATCTCTCCAGCCTTAAATATGCTACTATCGCAGGCGAGGCGCTTAACCCCGAGGTGTTCTACCAGTTTAAAAAGGCAACAGGCATCTCCCTTATGGAAGGCTTCGGTCAGACCGAAACTACGCTTTCCATCGCAAACTTTGTCGGCATGACTCCCAAGCCCGGAAGCATGGGCAAGCCTAATCCCCTGTACAATGTTCACATCATGAACGCTGACGGCACGGAGGCAGGTGTCGGTGAGGTCGGTGAGATATGCATAAAGACAGGTGACACCAAGCCGTGCGGTCTGTATATGTGCTATTACAAAAACGAGGAGAGCACAAATGCGGCATGGCATGACGGCTACTACCACACAGGCGATACTGCACGTATGGACGAGGACGGCTATTTCTGGTATGTCGGCAGAGTTGACGATCTTATCAAGTCCTCCGGCTATCGTATCGGTCCGTTTGAGATCGAGAGCGTTATCATGGAGCTTCCTTATGTTCTGGAGTGCGCTGTTACAGGTGTTCCCGATGAGATCAGAGGTCAGGTAGTAAAGGCTACCATCGTGCTCACAAATGGCACACAGCCGTCTGACGAGCTGAAAAAGGAGATACAGACCTACGTAAAGAACCAGACCGCACCCTACAAGTATCCCAGAGTGATCGAGTTCCGTGACAGCCTGCCAAAGACCGTCGGAAGCGGAAAGATCCGCCGCAGTGAGATCAGAGAGCAGGATTCCAGGAAGTGATATGATCCAAAGTCTGCTGTGAGCAGACCTAAATAGTGGGATAATATGCTAAAATAAGACCGTGGAGATATCTGCGGTCTTTTTTTGTACCTGAAACGCTTCAGCTGCTTTCGGCCGCATGATAGCAAGAAAAACGAAAGGAAATAAGGATATGAAAAAACGATTTTTTAGCATGTTCCTTGCAGCTGTAATGGCAGCACAGAGCGTTGTAGCGGCTATGCCTGCTTATGCCGCTGAGGAGACCTACGGCGATTTCACCTATGATATCTACGGCGGCGATGTTATTATAACGGGATATACGGGCAACGATCCGTATGTTATCATCCCCGATCAGATCGAGGATAAGGATGTAACGATAATAGGCTCGCGTGCTTTTTCGGGAAACTCCTCCATGGAGTATGTAAATCTGCCGAATAGGCTTCGCAGCATAGCAAGTTTCGCTTTTTCAAACTGCGAGAATTTAAGATGCATCGTTCTGCCGAACTCCGTTGAATGTGTCGGCGGCATCCCTTACAGCAGCGGCTATTATGACAAGGATATATATCATGACCAGTACTGCTTTGCGGAGAATCCTTCCCTTGAGGAATTTGTTATGGGAAGCAATGTCACGGAATTCGGCAGGGCAGTATTATACAGATGCACAGGATTATCTGAGATCAGCTTTTCCGAAGGTCTTAGCTTTGTATCTGCAACAGGCTGTTTTTCTAACCTCTCTATAAGCAATGATTACGCAAGAGATTATTCCGATGCATATATCAGACCCGGAAACACAAACGATGTTGCATGGAATGACTCTATCACTGTACATTTCCCGTCAGAGGAGATGGCGGAAAAAGTCAGCAAGCGCGGTGACGGAGCTGATCAGTACGATGTTATCCCCTTTGAGGATTCCCATGCAAAGGTCACATTTGATACAAACGGCGGCGATACCGCAGACAGTGCGCTCTGGACATTAAGAGGTCAGTCTGTGTCCGAGGAGATACCTCCTGAAAAGGAGGACTGCGAGTTCGTAGGCTGGTACTCCAATCCCGAAGGAAAGGGCGAGCCGTGGGATTTCGTAATGGACAAGGTGTCCGACGATATGACGCTCTATGCAAAGTGGCGTCATATCCAGTATACCGTAACATTTGACGCTGACGGCGGCAGCTGTTCTGTAGAGAAGCAGGATTATTCGTTCGGACTTAAGATGGAGGAGTTGCCTGTTCCCACCAGAACTAATTATCAGTTCATCGGCTGGTACACCCGTGCTGACGGCAACGGCGAGCTTTACACCGAGAGCACGATAATGCCGCGTTCCGATCTGAAGCTGTATGCAGCCTGGCTGCAGAACGGCAAGGGCCTTGTGGTGGATTTTGACGCAAACGGCGGAACATGTGATACGGATAAGCTGATAGTTGATTACAACAAGCCTATCAGCGACCTGCCCTCTGTAAAGAGAAAGGGCTATACCTTTGTTGAGTGGAACAGCAAGGCAGATGGTACGGGCGACACCTACACAAAGAGCACAAAGGTGATACATAATAACCTTACCCTGTATGCTATCTGGAAGGTAAAGGGCTGCACAGTTACTCTTGACGCTAACAAGGGTACTGTATCGAAGGACAGTGTAGCTGTAAACTACGGAAAAAAACTCGGTAAACTGCCTGAACCCATTAGGGATGGCTATGAGTTCATGGGCTGGTTCTATGAAAACGGCGATAAGGTGAAGTCATCTGATGAGATAACAGCTGATGTTACGCTCACAGCACGCTGGCGTGGATTTGAATACATGATCCTGTTCAATGCGGGCAAGGGAAAGCTCACAGGTAAGGATACCATGTCCGTATATTGCGGCGACCAGATCGGTGAAATGCCTGTTCCCACAAGAAAGGGATATATTTTCAAAGGCTGGTATACCAAAAAGAGCAGCAAGGGTACAAAGTAGACTGCGGAATCCGAGATGCCCGACAAGGATCTTAACCTCTATGCAGGATGGAAAAAGATCACCGAATATGCGTCCTCTGTAAAGCTGGATAAGTCAAAGGTAACTCTTGGCGTGGGACAGACCTATGCGCTGAAGATCACAACTACGCCTGAGTATACTCTTGATAAATTCA
>JAGAKC010000284.1 GCA_017848155.1 Oscillospiraceae bacterium
AGTACCGAATCGGATATACCGCAGGATGATGTGGCGCAGGATGATGTGGCGCAGAATGTAGCTCCCCCTGATATGCCGCAGGGCGGCTTCGGCGGACAGACACCGCCCGATATGCCACAGGGCGGCTTCGGCGGACAGATGCCGCCTGATATGCCACAGGGCGGCTTCGGCGGACAGATTCCGCCTGATATGCAGGGCAACACGATCGTAGCATAAAAACATATCCCTTTCAGAGTTTTTTCTGACTCTGAGAGGGATATATTTTTGCCTTGAAATTATCGCTGATATATGATATAATTTCGGTAGTGTATCTGGTGTATCGATCAATTTCAGAAAGGATGCTTTTAAATGGATAACGATAACAATAAACAGAGCGAAAATGAAGTGCAGGAAAAGACCGAAAGGACCTCCGCACAGAAGCTCGGAAAGGGTACTGTTGCCGCATTCTGTGCTATGGGCACGGCGATAGTCGGACTTACGGCGGCTCTCATTATTACGAATCTTCCGCAGGATGTACCTACAGCAGCTGTCAGCACATCTTCATCAGCGTCTGCGTCACAGCAGACAGGCACATCGTCATCTTCTACGGAGAGTATTGGTGCTGATACGGAGATAGTCGTGCAGAGCACTTCCGCTCCCGCTGTATCGGATGTGCAGACCTCTGCCGATACGTCAGCAACTGTACAGACATCAGCCAATACTGCCACTAATGTGCAGACGGCAGCTTCTTCGGCAAATGTATCCTCCGCTGTGCAGCAGGCGGTCACATCCATGAGCGCAGCTTCCGCAAGCTCCTCATCATTGTCGCAGACTGAACCCGAGGAGGCAAGCATACTGCTTGAATACTCTGTGGACAATTCATGGGAGAGCGGCAGCGAGCTTATGTACGGACTGCAGTTCGGCATAACCAATCACAGCGGCAGCCACATCAGCGGCTGGGAGCTTGTGATGGAGATAGAGGGACTAAGCTCCTGTCAGGGCTGGAACGGCACATACACGGCGGACGGGAACACTCTCAAAATAACCAATGCGGAGTATAACGGCGACATATCTCACGGCGGAACTGTCGTTACAGGCTGCAATCTTGGTACGACCACCGCTTTCAAGGTGAGGAGTGCAAAGCTGAACGGCATGACCTGCACCGTAAAGGCGGGACATGTCGATCAGAATGCGCAGAACAATAACAGCGGTCAGCAGAATAATGGCGGAAGCGGCAATAATACGCAGGCTCCTGCGGCCGATGTGGAGGAGCTGCTGGAGCGCACGGATGCTGCGGTTCAGGGCGACGACTGGCTATATACCGATGGCAACAGGATAGTTGACAAGGACGGAAAGCGTGTATGGCTTACGGGTGTGAACTGGTTCGGCTACAACACGGGTACTAATACCTTTGACGGACTTTGGAACAGTCAGCTCGCGCCGTCTGTAAAGGCTATTGCGGATCATGGCTTCAACCTTATCCGAGTGCCTATCTCTGCGGAGCTTATCAATCAGTGGGCGGCAGGGGAGTATCCGAAGGCAAACTACAACAACGCTTACAACACAGAGCTCAACAGCATGAACAGCCTTCAGATATTCGACTACTTCCTGAAGCTTGCCGAGGAGAACGGTATCAAGGTAATGCCCGATATCCACAGCGCAGAAACGAATGCGTCGGGTCACAACGTGAATCTCTGGTACACCTCGAAGATATCCGCCGAGGACTTTTACAGTGCGCTTGAATGGATGGCTGAAAGATACAAGGACAACGACACGATAATCGCATACGATCTTAAGAATGAGCCGCACGGAAAGCCGTATGAGGGCGACGGTGCAGCTATCTGGAACGACTCCACTGATGCGAACAACTGGAAGCATGTTGCGGAAACTGCTGCGGCAAGGATACTTGCAAAGAATCCGAATGTACTGATACTTGTGGAGGGTACGGAGATATATCCCATCGACCTTGCGGCTAATTCCGATTATCATTCCACGAACGAAAAGGACTATTATTTCAACTGGTGGGGAGGTAATCTCCGCGGCGTGAGGGATTATCCTGTCGATCTCGGAAAGTATCAGAACAAGCTGGTGTATTCTCCGCATGATTACGGACCTACCGTATACAAGCAGCCGTGGTTTGAGGGAAGCTACACCTTTGACAGCCTTATGAAGGACTGCTGGCGTGACAACTGGTTCTACATCCATGAGAACAAGACTGCGCCGCTGCTTATAGGCGAGTGGGGCGGCTTTATGAGAGAGCCTAACCTTACATGGATGACGTACATGCGTCAGCTAATAAAGGAAAACAAGCTCAATCACACCTTCTGGTGCTTCAATGCAAATTCGGGAGATACGGGCGGACTCGTGCTGGACGATTTCACCACATGGGACGAGGAGAAATATGCCTTTGTAAAGGAGGTCCTCTGGCAGGAGGATGGACTTTTCGTGGGACTTGACCATGCGATACCACTCGGCGATAACGGAATGACACTGTCGGAGTCCGACGGAATATGATGAGATAAAAAACAGGCGCAGCATTTTATTTTTGCTGCGCCTTGGCTTTTATAATGTCAGAACATTCAGAATATACCCAGCTCGTTTATCTTTTCAAGCAGCACCTCTGCTATCTCGTATTGTACGGATATCTTGGGGTGTGCATCGGAGCCGTAGTCTGCGTCGTTTCTCACATAGGGCAGCAGAAGCGTGTGTATCTTCGTGTCGCCCGTATCGCTGCAGAAGCTGCTGACTACACGCTCTATCTGCGGCATCCTTGCGTCCCAGTAATCGCAGATACAGCACAGTATCACAGCATCGGGGTTGTTGCTGCGTATCTGTGTCAGAAGCTCATAGTACCTGCTTTCAAACAGCTCATAGTAGCTCTGGTCCTTGTTTATATAGTAGGAATCGTTTGCGCCGAGGTTTACGACTATCAGCTGCGGTCTGCGTGTGAAGCTGTATCCTTCATCGGAAATGAACACATCTGTTTTCGGATAGATGTCAGCCGCAACATAATCGCAGGTGCGGGAATCGGTAAGTCCCATTCCCGATACGCATACCATGCTGTAGTCTGCGCCAATCTCCCTTGCGGCTATAGGCGCATAGGTCAGATATCCGTTTTCCTCCGTGGTGTCAAAGCCGTGAGAAAGCTCGCCCTCGTTGCCGTAGCCTGCGGTTATGGAGTCGCCGAAAAATTCGATATACCTGTCGGACGGAGCTACAGTGCTTATCCTGTCGCCGTTGCCCGTTTCGAGAAGCGTTATTCCTGCTGTGCCGAATTGCTGCTCGGTGAGCTTTACAACAGTTATCCGTGTGTCAACGGGAGTGTCGCTTTCAAACAGCCTGTACGCCGCTTTCTCGCAGTCGAGGGGGAAGCGCTTGTAAGGCTCGGTGGAATCGTCAAGGTATACGGCTATCCATGCCCTGTGTATGCTGTCGTAGCAGTATTCGGCGCTGCTGACGAATGTAGCGGTGAGCGATGTGCCGCTGAAATCAAAGCGCAGACCCGAGCAGCTGTGATTCATATACAGTACATCATCCTTTATAAGCGTCCTGCCGACGCTGTAGCCGTAAAGCTCCTCTGCACAGAGCAACAGCGGCTCGGTCGCTGCAGGGTCATCGGCGATAGCTTCGGAGCTGTCAGCGGCTTCGGCGGATGCCGCTTCTGTCGTTATATCGGCAGCTGGCTACCGTCTATC
>JAGAKC010000285.1 GCA_017848155.1 Oscillospiraceae bacterium
ACACCACCTGGGTTCGTCCGTTTTTCCGAAGGAAAACGCCGACCCTCCGTCGGCGAGGATGAACATCGTGAGCAAAGTGAACGCTTGCGTTCGCTTTGCGACCTACCTTAATTCCTCATTCCTCACTGCTATTACGTGTAGTGTAATGAGAAATGAGAAATGAAATTACGTGGAGTGTCACGGCGCAGCCGTTTTGAAATAAGTCCGACGAAGTCGGACACCTTAATTCCTCATTCCTCATTCCTAATTCCTAATTTTCCATGATGATAGAAAGTATCTCTGCGACCTCTTCCTTGCTGATGCCGCTGCGGAGTGCTATGTCAGCCGCCTTTGCAAGGTGAGCCTCTATCTCACGCAGCGTCTGCTCACGCATCAGCATCGGGTCCTGCGCAGCAACGAAGCTGCCACGGCCCGTAAAGGACTCGATAAGACCCTCGCTCTCCAGTATCTCATAGGCGCGCTTTGTTGTGATGACGCTTACACGCAGGTCCTGCGCAAGTGCTCTCATCGAGGGCAGCGCATCGCCCTCTTTAAGCTCCCCCGACATTATCATAGCCTTTATCTGGCTTGCTACCTGGTCGTAGATGGGAGCGCCCGTGGAATTTGAAATTATGATGTTCATGAACTACCTCGATGTACTTAATGTGTATATTCGATATATACAATATATCACCTATATACACTTTTGTCAATAGCTTTTGCGAAATTTTCCTGTTTTTTCTGAAATTCCAAGTTTTCTTGAATATACCCCTTGACAGGTACAGGTATCTTGTGCTATAATTGTTCATATAAGAGAAAAACATGAACATTTCGGAGCTGAAAAGGGTGCATACTTCTGGGTACATGCAAAATAGCACACTTACATGTAAAAAAGTCCGACTTTCATTTTTGATGGCATTGAGCCATCAAAAATGATGGGGGAAAACTCATTGTTTCGGTTTCACTGCGCAATCCGCTTGTGCGGATGCGTCCCCCAAACCCCTTTAGCGCTTTGTATGCGTAAAAACAGCGCTTTGCGCTGATGTGGTGAAAGTTAAGTCCTACGGACTTAACCAGCACACCCCACAAGCCTTTGAAAAGGCTTGACCTAAACAAATTCGCGCTTCGCGCGGGATTATTTTATAAATACGAAAGGAGCTGGGACGATGTCAGAGGTAATGGCGGCGCTGGACCGTGCGAGAAGCTACGAAAAGGAAGTGTCCGCAGAGCTTGAGCATGTGGAGCGGCTATACCGCATCGCAAGGCGGATAAGGGGCAATGCCGCTTACGCTGCGAGGACGGCGGAGAAGATAGCACTGCTGGAAAGGAAGCTCAATCACGAGATAGACAGGATGGCTGACGCAAAGCTGGAGGCGCTGGAGTATCTCAGCATACTGGACGGCGAGGAGCGTGGACTTATGGAGCGCTACTACATGCTGGGCAAAAACTGGGACAGGATAGCGGTGGAGATGTACATGAGCGACCGCAGAGTGTATCTTATAAGGAAAAAGGCGATAAAGAAGCTGGAGCAGCGCTTCAGCGACACGGATATCAGGAGGAGATATGGGAATAGGGACAAGACTGCGTGAGCTGCGTGAGGCGGCAGGACTTACACAGGGGCAGCTTGCGGCTGCGGTGGGAGTTACTGCGGCGGCGATAGGAAACTACGAGCTTGAGGTGAGCTTTCCCCGTGAAGCGGTGCTGTACAGCCTGTTTAAAGCGCTGCACTGCGAGCCTAACGAGCTTTTCACGGGGCATTTCACCGAAAAGAGCGCCGATGCGCTGCACCTGAAAAAATACAGGGAGCTTGACAGCTACGGCAAGGAGCTTGTGGACGCATGCACCGAGATAGAGCACCGCCGCTGCAACGGTGACGAGGGCATGCTGATAGCGGCGAGAAATGGCGGCGCACCGAGGCGGCTCACGCTCAGGAAGCGTGGCAGTGCGAGCATACTGGACGAGCCTGACTACAGGGGAGGCAGACGATGACCGCAGCAGGAGCACTGCTTCACGCAGGGATAACGTCGCTGCCCGTGGACCTTTTCAGGGTGGCGGAGCATTTTTCGGTGAAGGTGGTGGACTATGCCGCCTGCGCCGATATATACGACATTACGGCGGAGGAGCTTTACCGCACCGTCAGCACGCAGGGCTTCAGCTTCATGGACGACGGGCAGTTTATCTGTGCGATAAATGCGGCGGCATGCGGAAAAATGAGGAAGCGCTTCACGCTTGCGCACGAGCTTTCACATATCCATATATCGTTGAACCAACTGCGCCAAAGGGCAATAAGTACGCTGTTGAACAAGGCGAATTCGACGAATATTCAGTTCAAGCAGTTGCTTGCAAACAACCAAAGGTTAAAAAGCAAAAGAACAAAGTTAAAAAGGCTAAAAAGGAAAGAAAACCTTTCGGTCAAACAAAATTTGCGTTATTCTTTAAGAAGATTGGCTCTGGAATAAAAGGTTTATTTGCTAAAATGGCTGAAAAAGCAAGGGCAAATAAGGCAAAGAGAGTTGAAGCTAGACAAGAACGCATTAGAAAAGAAAGAGCAAAGA
>JAGAKC010000286.1 GCA_017848155.1 Oscillospiraceae bacterium
GTCCCTACGTATATACATTTATTGTGTCGCAGTGGTGGGTCCCCTTCCCCAGCGGGAAGGTGGATTTCAAAGCGTCTTGTCCGCTTTGAAAGACGGATGAGGAGATGCAGTGATGGACTAAACTACCCTCTTTCTCCACTCAGGCTTGGTGCAATCTCGCTTGCTCGACGGACAAGATAAATCATGTCCCTACGAATGTCACTGTCCCCTCGCAGAAAACATTTATTGCGTCGCAGACCATTAATGTGCCAACGGCACGCATCACTAGTGAAACGTCATCACTTGCGTAGCATGTATCACTCCTCACTCGCCACAACGTGGCGCTATGGGGCGCCGAGTTGCGGATAAAACTGAAAGGAAAGCGGCGCGTGTCATTTCCCGAAAATCGTGTGGTCCTTTGTTTGCGTAGGGGAGTAGCCCATAATCTTTTTATAGGTTCTGTAAAAGGTGGAATAGTCCTTGTAGCCTGTTTCTATGGCAGCTTCCTCAGCGCTTAAGCCTTCAAGCATCAGCTGTCTTGCCAGGTGTACCCTTTTAAGGCTTATATAGTTACCTACCGTGGTGTTCATACTCTTGCGGAAAATGCGGTTAAGCTGGCTTTTACTGATGAAAAACACGCTTGAAAGCTCGTCAAGGCTTATATTTTCAAGAAGATGCTCGTTTAAATAGGAGACTATATTCTCCACGGAACGGGGCTTTGGCTCCTCAGCTTCCTTATGCTCGCCTAAGGTGAAAATTTCCGTAAGCAGGTTTTCAAGCCTGCAGGAAAGTGCTATGTCCCTTATGTTTTTATTTAAATCCTCTATGTCCAGTACAGCATCAAAGCTTTTTACAAGGTCTGCGTTTTCATAGCAGATGTTATCCTCAAAGAAAGGAGAAAGCAGTATGTCGCGGTGTTCAAGAGGGATTATGTCAGGCATAAAATGAAAGGCGTAGCGCTTGTAATCCTCGCGGTTAACTTTAACTCCGTGAGCAGCGCCGGGTTTTAACAGCAGAATGCTATAAGGCTTCGGGTGGTATATTTTGCCCTCCACAGCATAGTCCACGTCGCCTGAAATGAAATAATATATCTCGTAGAAAAGATGGCAATGCATGTCGTAGTTAAAGCTTTTTTCGGCAATATCGTTTCTTGAAAAGCCGACAAGGTCGTTTTTAAAGTTTTTGTAGTACATAATTTAAACGCCTTCCTGATATAAAAGTTAGGGGTATTATAACATATAAATGAGCAGAAATGCAATCCTTTGTGGGCAAGTATAAGTAGTTATGCGCAAAAATGCAATAATAACAGTAAAATTTACAATGGTAATTATTGAAAATTACTGATAAACTTATAATAAGGTAAAGTGTATACCGCCTTGCTTTTGCGGTACACTTGCAAAATCGTGTATAAAGGAAAAGGAGTAATAAATTTATGGAACTTGGTGCACAGCTTTACACCGTACGTGACTACGGTCAGAACGAAAAGGACATCAGAAGAACTCTTAAAAAGGTTGCTGATATCGGCTACAAAGAGGTACAGATCTCTGGCTTTGCTCAGATCGACGCATTTGTTA
>JAGAKC010000287.1 GCA_017848155.1 Oscillospiraceae bacterium
TACGTTGAGGGTGTAACAGGCGGAGCAGTCAAGGGTTGATTTAATACGGAACAGGAGAATAAATTATGGCTGAAGTAATTCTTAAGAACGTCAGAAAGCAGTACGAGAACGGATTCGTTGCCGTACATGACTTCAATCTTGAAATAAAGGATAAGGAATTCATCGTACTTGTAGGTCCTTCGGGCTGCGGCAAGTCCACCACACTGCGAATGATCGCAGGTCTTGAGGATATCTCGGGCGGCGAGATAATGATAGGCGAGAATGTTGTAAACGATATGGAGCCTAAGGACAGAGATATCGCAATGGTATTCCAGAATTACGCTCTTTATCCGCATATGTCCGTATATGAGAATATCGCATTCGGTCTGCGACTTCGTAAGGTACCGAATGATGAGGTACATGAGCAGGTGGTCAGAGCTGCAGAGATTCTCGGCATATCCGATCTTCTCGGCAGAAAGCCGAAGCAGCTTTCGGGCGGTCAGCGTCAGCGAGTTGCAATAGGTCGTGCGATCGTGCGTGTACCTAAGGTGTTCCTGATGGATGAGCCTCTTTCCAATCTTGACGCAAAGCTGAGGAATCAGATGCGTGCAGAGATCATCCTGCTTCGTGAGAAGATCAACACTACGTTCGTATATGTAACCCACGATCAGACTGAGGCTATGACCCTCGGTGACCGCATAGTGATCATGAAAGACGGTTATGTTATGCAGGTCGGCACTCCTCAGGAGCTGTTCAACCATCCTGCAAATCTGTTCGTTGCAGGCTTCATCGGCACACCGCAGATGAATTTCTTCGATGTTGACCTTAAGAAGGAGAACGGAAAGTATGCCGCATACATCGGAAGTGCAAGGGTAAATGTTCCTGAGCATATCTGCGATGCTCTTGCAAAGAGAGATAGAGTTCCTGAAAAGGCAGTGTTGGGTGTGCGTCCCGAAAACCTCATAATCTGTAAGGAGGGTACACCCGATTCCGTTACCGCAAAGGTCGCAGTTAATGAGATGATGGGCAGCGAGATACATATCCATGCCGTGTGCGATAACGAAAAGAAAGTTATCCTGCGTGTGCAGATAGCGGATATGACAGATGAGGAGCAGAATGCTCTGATCAAGCAGCCTACGATATCCTTTACTCTGCGTGAACGTACAATAAACCTGTTTGATGTCGACGACGGAACGAATCTTGCGGTTGAGGGTGCAGTACCTGTACCTAAGGAGGAGAAAAAGACCGTTGATATCGCAGCGCTGGCAAAGGGTAAGAAGGAAAAGAAAAAGAAGAAGTGATCAACTGACAACTTGCAAAAGGAACTATAATGAACGATTCTTCACAGACAAAAACATACAACCTTGATGATATCGCAGCGGAGCTGGGATTATCCAAGTCCACTGTTTCCCGTGCGATATCAGGAAAGGGCAGAGTAAGTCCCAGCACCCGTGAAAAGGTGCTGGAGTGCATAAAGGTTCTGAATTATCACCCAAACAGCATTGCAAAGAGTCTTTCCGAATCAAAGACCTACAACATCGGTGTAGTTATTCCGATGGATAGTGATGAAACGGAGGCACCCTTCTTTCAGACCTGCCTTAAGGGCATCAGCAGGGAATGTGCCATGCGTGATTATGATGTGGTAGTGATAGGCACGGAGAAAAAAGACCTCTCACAGCTTGAAAGAGTTCTTAACAATCGCAAGGTGGATGGTGTTATCGTAACACGTCCTGTGAAAGATCATGCCATTGAAACGCTGATAAAGGAGCACAACGTTCCGTTTGTCGTGGTCGGACAAAGCAGTTTTAAAGGAGCTGTCACTATCGACAGCGCACACAAGGAGGCTTGTAGAGAGCTGACATCATATCTTCTGATGTCGAATCGTCCTGATAAGATCGGACTGCTTATGTACAGTATGAGCTTCAATGTAAACAAAAGCAGATATGAGGGCTTTGAAAGTGCGTTTGAAGCAATAGATACACGACCGTCAGAAAACATGGTATATATCGGTATCGATGGCACTACGCAGTTCAGCAGGGCTGTTGCTTCTCTTCTGAAAGAACAGCCTGACTGCATAATATGCGGTGATGACATGATCTGCATGAAGCTTCTGGCGGAGATCAACGGGCTTGGATTGAAGATTCCTGATAATATCAAGGTAGCGTCTTTCTATGACAGCGTTTTTCTTGACATGTATACACCGCCTATAACCTCTCTTGTATTCAATGCTGAAGAGCTTGGCGCTACTGCTGCATCAGTTATCCTTGATATCATAAA
>JAGAKC010000288.1 GCA_017848155.1 Oscillospiraceae bacterium
AGCGGCTGATGGAAGCCCTGACGTAAGGGTGATCTATTGCAGCGAGGACTTTGCAAGGACAAGGATGTTCATGTCCTCTGACGGATTGCCCTGTCAGGAGATAGAATTCGACTGTGATGGTCTGATCCTTACACAGGATCTTAAGATAATGGTATACGACCGTGAGGACAGTGCATATCCACGCTGGAAAGAGTATAGCTATATAGATTCGCTGGAGCTTGCAGGGCCTTATGATCTGTGCTTCACATATGATCCGGAGCGACGTAAACTGCTGTTTGGTGATAACGAGAACGGCGAGGCACCTTCTTACGGCAGTGAGAATATTATGGTGATCTCCTGTGCTGTTACATCAGGTATTGGCGGAAATATGCCTGCCGGCAGTCTGACCATGGTAGAATCAGATGGTAAGATGTATCCTGTTTTTCATAACACTGCTTGCAGCGGCGGCAGGAACAGAGAGAGCTTCCGTCATGCAATGGGCAGGTTGAAGTCATCGCTTAATGACTGTACCCGTGCGGTCACAGCAGATGACTATCGTATCCTTGCAATGAGAACTCCGGGTCTTAGGGTAGCAGATGCAAAGGCGATCCCCTTCTTTGATCCCGATGTGTCGGCGTATCCCACTGACGGATTAGGCAATACGATATCGCTGGTGGTACTTCCGTACAGTACAGGTACTTTCCCGATGCCCGATACCCGTTTTCTTGATGCGGTAAGAGAGCATATAGAGAATTATCGTCTGATCACAACAAGAGTAAAGGTCATAGCGCCGATATATGTAAAGGTAGATATTTCGGCAGATATCGTATGCGGCACCCGTGAGGTGGATCAGGCGATGCGTTGCGCAGAGGCAGCGGTGCGAAAGCTGTTATCGGTATATGATGATAACGCCAATACCCGTTTCGGAGAGCCTGTCGGGGAGTCGGATATCATTGCGGGAATATGCTCGGCTGACGGAGTGCTGGCGGTAAAGCGCCTTAATATAAGCACCGAAATGGCAGGATGCAGCCGTGACCGCTATGGTCGACTTGTGATCCCTCCGAATGCGATCGCTTATTGCGGAGAAGTATATTTTAATGTTACAGAGCCATAAGATCATATCACGAAAGGTGTGAAGCCATGAACAGAAATCGTTTGTTTATCACGCTCAACCGGCAGCGGGAATGGCAGCGCTGCCTGCTGCAGGGCCTATGCGTAAAGGGCAACACCGTGATCCCTACATTGGAGAATGGTGCATGTGTGATGATAACAGGGTCTGTTGATTCTACGGAACACAATTTCTGCTGGAGAAATCTGCAGATAGATGCAGAGCTTGGCGATAATATCATAATGCAGGTAAGTGCGTATGCGTCTGATAATACGGCGGTTTCCATCGACGGGAGGACGGTTGAGCTTGACAGCTTCCTTATGGACGGATCAGTGGATGCCGCAACTCGTCTGGAGGCAGTATCAGGTCTGTTCAGACCACTGTTCAGTAACTGCTTTGACGGACCGATAGATCTGCACGGAAGATACATATGGATAAAGCTTGATTTTGTTATTCTCGAGCGTCGTGAACTTATCATCAACAAACTGAAGCTTCAGATAAAGGGCGAGCAGATGGTAGACTATCTTCCCTCCGTATATCGTGAGGAGGATGGAGAAAATGGCTTTCTGACACGCTTCCTTTCGATATTCGACAGTATATTCTTTGACATGGACACTGCCATAGATCGCTTGTCACAAAGCCTTGATTACCGCATCGCTGAAGGCGACCTGCTGAGATATCTCAGTGAATGGCTGTGTATAGAGGATGTTGCGTATATTTCGGAGGACAGGCTCCGTCAGAGGATAAGAAACACTGCGGAGGAGTACCGTTTTATCGGTGTAAAACGGGGGCTGATAAGCTGGATAGAGGACGAATACGGAGTAACTCCGAACATAATCGAATATTACAGTGTGGATAAGCTGGTACACGAGGGCAGGGATAAGGAAGTGTATCACAGATTATTTGGCGATAATCCTTATAAATTCTTTGTCCTGCTGCCCGAAAAGACATTTTCGGATACTCATGAGGCTAATCTGTTCATGGAGAAGCTAAAGCACAGAATACCCGCATATACTGAACCTGAGGTCATTATGACCCGTAATAATACTATACTTGAAAAACACACTTACCTTGGCGTAAATTCAGTGCTTAGCGGTTACAGCTATGCAAATACAGATGTCGGCACACGCATTTCCAATGAGATAATTTTAGGAGGAAGCAAAAATGAACAACAATAATTATTTCCCGTTTGAAAGGAATAGATACTTTTACGGAAAAATGCTGACTGCCCGTGATTTTGAGATCGAGCAGAGGTATTATAACAATAAGCGCAGACTCCTTAATCGTGTTCTTTTCGGTGCAGGTGTGGTATGCGGACTGGGAGTTTACCAGAACGATGATACATCTTTCTCTGTGGAAACGGGTATGGCGCTTGATTATCTTGGAAGAGAGATCGTCGTTCCTACTCCGATAATCAGAAAGCTGCAGATGGTGGACGGATATGACAGCCTTGAAAAGTCCGAGCAGGCCTACCTTTGTCTGAAGTATGCACAGTATGACCGTGAGCCTGTCAATAACATCGGTGCTGCCGATCATGACAGTGAGCAGTATAACAAGATCGAGGAAGGCTATAAGCTGTATCTCAGCACTGACGATCCTATGCTGGAGGATATTTACGGTGCGGCAGGTATGAACACCGTGTCGGTCGTTTACAATGCACATGGATTACGTATTGTGATGGTCACTCCTAAGCTTGCTATGTCAAGCGATGAGATAGATGTAAGGTTTATCATTCTGAAGGGTATCGACAGTCAGCCTGTATCCTTTACATATTCGTTCCAGTCCGAGTATTTCCGCAGCGGAAGCTCCGGTGATATCGAGCTGAAGTTTACCGAGGACAGCAGTGTTAAGAAGGATGTTTTCACGGCTGATTTCACGCTCAGAGTGGTAGGCGTTTCTGATATGATCGCACCTGTAAGCAAGAGCAAGGGCGAGATATCTGTCAGGATGGGCGACATCTCCGACAAGATGACAGTAAATCCCGCTGAGGTGTATATCTGTGCAGACACAGAGAGCTTCGACAATATGAAGAACACCCGTATGAGCACACTTGAAAAGCATCTTAGCGGTGACAACACTCCCATTTATCTTGCAAAGATCGATTGTCTTAACATCGGTACGGGTTATATCATCAGGAATATCACCCCGCTTCCCTTTGCACAGAGAACGGGATATATTCCCGAGGACACTGTTTCCGCAGCGGCAGCACCCGAGATATCCGCTCCGATGGTACAGGGCGGTGCTAAGGCAGACAATAACTTTCTTAAGGGCGGCGTTTCCACAGAGGTCGAAAGTCTTGAGTACTGGCAGAAGCCTCAGGTAAATGCGTCCTATAATCACAAGAACAAGAAGCTGAGCTTCAGATTTGGTATCCCCTCGTCAGAGGCTTATGATTATGCGACCTCGTCCGGTGTTGTGGACATTCCTATATCCGGTGCGATAAGGGTCAACGCAAGATTCTTCTCTCAGGAGATACCGCACAATCTCGGCATTGGTGATGTAAGCATTACGCTTTCTGTAGAGTACAGTGACGCAGGTCAGCGTATGCTGCTTTTCGGAAGCGGCGAGGTATTTGCGGGAAAGAGCGAGAAGAACGTTCCCAGAATAGAGAGCGCGGCCGTCCTTAATCCCGACAAGGGCACATTCCGTGTGGGTCTGCGTCTTATCGACTATGTGGAGGGTCACAATGTCAGGGTGCGCTGGTTTGCATACAAGCCTACCAGAGATACCGCAGAGATGCGTGCTAAGGATAACATAGTCGTTAAGATCGAGCCGGATATCCAGAAGCTTAAGCCGCTTGAGCGTATACGCTTCAAGGCAGAGGTGGAAGGATCGGAGAACAAGACCGTTACATGGTCGGTAAATGATACTGATGGCGGCAACATTGATGAGAATGGACTGTATCAGGCTCCTTCCGCTCCGGGAACATATGAAATAATTGCGTGCAGCAATGCGGATGAAGAAAGCCGTACATCAGCTTTTGTGATAGTCGAAGAGTAAAAAAATCGTTTAGAGGTTTATATGCAGGGGTTAATTGACAGTGGAAAATACAAAGTCATAGAGGTGCTTGAGTCAGACGACAGCTATGAGGCTTGCCTTTGTATAGATGTTATGGTGGACAGTGGTTACAGATCCTGTCTTATCAACACTTATAAAAGTCGTGAAGCGATAAAGACACTTCTGCCTTTGTTTTACAATGATCGTTTTCAGGAATGCAGCAGCTTCCGCAAGCTTATTACGTCGGATGGCTGTGTTTCCGTCGTGTTTGATCATAACGAAGGTGAATCTTTTCAGGAGTATTTTGTCAAGAACCCCTCACTTACATTTCAGCAGCGGCAGGAGCTGGCACAGAGCCTGCTGCTGGAATCATTGCAGCTTGATCTGCTGGACGACAGGCTTGCACAGAGAGTGACAAGCCGTCGTAATGTGGTCGTGGACAAGGGACTTATGAGGGTAGGTATCAATTACATGATGCCTGTCGAAGTGCAGTTCAGAGAGCATTTTCGTTCGGTATGGCTGGGCGAGCTGCTTTGTACGATCTTTCCACAGGGGAAAAAACTTCCGCTTGAGATAGACGAGTATATCATCAGGCTCCTTAATGGCGAGTTTGACAGTTGTGTCGACATATATTCGGAGTGGCGTGAGGTCAGCAGGATGGCTACAGAAACTCTGGGGTCGTATGAAAAGGAAGGCTTTTTTAAATGTCTTTTCCGTTATATGAAGGAAAAGAAACGCAGAAACAGAGAGATCATGCGTTGATAGCAGCGCTTTGAGATATATTCAGTGAAACGGAGGATATCCGGATGGTTAAAAGGATCATTAGCTTTATTATTATTCTTGTTGCGTATGCTGTTGTAGGCGCAGCTGCGGTATTCAGCACATCCAATTTCGGACTTGGATTTGGCGGAGAGAACGAAACTCTAAACTCTTCCTATGCAATGGATCGTGCAGGCAATATATATTATATCAGTGATGATGGCGAGGAAAGATCGCTGATATGTATAGATTCTTCCGGAAAAAGGTTGTATGAGCGCAGTCTTGACCCGGAAACATTCGGAAATAACTTCTATGTTGGTCAGATCTATGTAGAGCATGACAAAAACATATACGTAACAGTGTATAGCTATAACAAGAATACCATGTTTATAGAAAACGTTGCCGTACATATGTTTTATGAGGACGGAAGCTATGCGCAGAGGATATTCAATCAGCAGCTCTCACGTTATATGAACAGTCGTGCAAATGTCATCACATCCTTTAGTGAAAACGATACAGAGGTGTTCTTTGCGCTTGTAAACGGTATGACAGCAGAGGTATTTTCTGCTCCGAAGAGTAATTCTGAGCTTGCCGCAAAGGTAGCGGAATATTCTCTCAATGACGACAGGATATATGGCGCATATACATCCGCTTCAAAAGAGCTTTATGTCGGCACTCCTGACGGAATAACCGTTTACGGCGACAGCGGGGCACGTAATATATACAGCAGTGACACTGCGATATTTGACCGTTTCTGGAACGGAATAGATCAATTCTATGTAATGGATTCCTCAACAGGCGACATATATACCATATCTGATGATCATTCCGTATCACATACAGTAAGCGGCGAAAGGATAATAAATGCGGAAGATGGTCTGTCAATATCCGAGATGGATGATATTTCAGTCGGCATAACAGGAAATGTATTCGGCACAGTAAGAAGTGAGATAGCACAGTATTATACCGGCAGCTTCTCGCTCATGTATCGTGTTTATACAGACAGCGTAGACAGCGGTGCGCTTGTTAACAGTGTGCTGGTGCTGATAGTGGTAGTGGTACTGGTCATCGTGCTGACGATATTGACATGGGATTTCTATTGCGGCATCCTTAAGATGAATCTGTCTATCCTGCTGCGTCAGTCATTGCTCATCATAATGCTGATATCAATAATGCTGTTTTCGTTGTCGAATTTCATAATAATTCCACAGGTAAAGAATATAGTGACCTCAAATTATCAGCACGAAGCACAGATCGTGGCAAACAGCTTTGAAGATAGCCTGACAGGTGCGATAGAGGATGAGAACTTAAGCTATAAGGGATATGAGAAATATCTCAGTCAGTACGGAGCAGTGATCGCCAAGGAGGATGAGGATCAGTTTACAGGTGACGATGAAAAGCCACAGATCCATCTGATCGAGTGCGCTGAAAACAGGTCTGAGATCATAGCGTCAGGTGAGCTTTATCCTAAGGGATATCCTGCGGATGCGCTGTTCTATATGATGGACCTTACTGATAAGCTTCGATCCATGACCGGACGGGAGATGTTCATCAGCGGAAGAGATATCGATGGTGAGAAGCTGTATCTGATAAGGGAGATATCGCTTCCCGTAACAGCAAACAAGTCCTATATCGTAGTGGGTCTGCGTTTAAGCGGACTGTCAGAAGCGGTGGACAATATCAGCACTGTTATAAACAGATTCCTGTTTATCGGTGGCATAGTACTTGTGGCGATCTTTGTTATCATCGAGAATATCACAGCAGGTGCGGTCAGAAAGCTCAAAAGATCGGTCGACCGCATCGCATCAGGTGAGTATAACGCTGCGGTAACTATAAATACAGGTGATGAGGTAGAGGATCTTTCAAAATCCGTCAAGGCACTTTCGGTACATATCGTTGAAAAAACTACCAGCCTTGAAAAGCTGAACAACTCTTATTACCGCTTTGTTCCGCTCAGCTTCCTCAAAAATCTTGGTGAAACTCAGATAGAAAGAGTCAGCAAATCCCTTAACGCAAAGCGCAAGATGTCCGTAATGTATCTTAATTTCGAGTTCTCCCAGAATCTCGCAGGAATGAATACGGAAGAGATCTTTGAAAGTATAAACTCGGTGTTTGAGCAGATCGTACCCATAATCAGCAGCAACGGAGGCACCGCATATAATTTCCTTTACAACGGATTCTATGCCATCTTCCCTGAGTCTACAGAGGATGCGCTGCAGGCGGCTATACGAGTACGTGAATCTATTGCGGCATATAACGAGGCAAGAAAAGCAACAGGCAAGCGCAGCGTTGATATGCGAGTGGTGATAAGCGAGGACAATGTAATGCTGGGCTTTATCGGTGATGAGTCACGTATGGAGCCTACAGCTGTTTCAGGCGCGATAAATCAGGCTGAAGAGATCGAAAAGCTCTGTCGTGACAGCGGACTTTATATCATCTGTACGGAAAGTGCTTTCAGATCGCTTCCTAAGGACAAATACAGAAACCGCTGCATCGGAAAGTACGATTCTGCCGATTCAGGTGAGGTAAAACTGTATGATATGTTTGACAGCGATCCCTATTCGCTTATCAAGCTTAAAGAGCAGTATATGATGAGATTTGAACTGGCAGTGAAGCTGTTTGAAAAGAAAGATTTCGTACAGGCAAGGGCACAGTTCATGGATATTGTGAAATATGCAGCAGATGACGGTGTTTCACGAAATTATATGTATCTTGCGGAATATAACAGTACATCTGAAAAGCCGCAGCTTACTTATATCGTTTTTAATGAATTCGGAAGCTGATGAGCTTGTGTATTTTTAGCTGGTCGGGAAGGAAATAACCGATATGATCAAAAGGATATTCAGCAGTATTCAGATGATGGGACGTGTGCTCAAGAATCTGTTACTGCGTCCGTTCAGGATTGTAAAAAACAAGGTAACGAGTATGTTGAGCGGTGGCAGGGCAGCTACTGCACTGCCCGGTGTTGTAAAAAAGCTACCGAAGATACTCAAGACAAAGCCGGAAAAAGCAGAGGATTACTTTGACTGGGGCAGCATATATGTAGCTAAATCGCTGGTCGTATTGATCGTAGTTTTGCTTATTGTGATACCACTGCTGTATATTTTTATCCTGCATCCGCTGTTGACAAGCTGGTTCTGGGTGAAGGATTTTCAGGAAAATGACGCAGCGATTGCCGGATATAATGGCAGGGTCAGAGTGTATTATGATGCCGACTTCAAGGATCTTCGTTTCGAAGGCAGGCTTTCTGATGGAAAGCCGATCGAGGATGGCACCGCATACTACGAAAACGGCAGACCGCATTACGATGGAAGCTTTGAAGACGGAGCTTTTTCGGGACAGGGCATCCTGTATTATGAAGACGGCTCTGTCTGCTATAGAGGAAGCTTTGAGGACGGCGATTACAACGGTGTCGGTCACCTTACCAAGGAGGACGGAAAGGTCTATTCAGGAACATTTGAAAACGGAAAGCTGGAGGGCAGCGGTTCTATAACAGTTGATGAAAAGCTGTACTATTCCGGAGATTTTTCGGACAATGTACCTGAGGGCAGCGGAAAGCAGTACTATCCCAGTGGGGAAGTAAGGTACAGCGGAGCCTTCAGCAATGGAGTTCCGCACGGCATGGCGATGGAATATACCGAAAACGGTACGGTAAAGTACAACGGTATGTTTACGCAGGGTCTGTATAACGGTGAAGGTGTGCTTTACACTGACAATGGTATGAAGCTGTATTCCGGAAGCTTTGAAATGGGCAGATACAGCGGAACGGGCACTGCTTATAATGAAAGCGGGAAGCTGTATTCCGGCGAATTTGAAAATGGTCTGTACAATGGTACAGGAACCCTTTACGGAAGTGATGGAAGTATCATCACAGGCAGCTTTACCGATGGAAAGATAAGCGGAACGGCTGTTTGCACATACATAAACGGTATGAGATATGAGGGCTGCTTTGACGAGGGCATTCCCGACGGCGAAGGCGCACTTACAAATGTGACAGGAAGCTTCAAATATTCGGGTATGTTCGATGACGGCGATTTTGATTACAGCAGGCTGATCGGACAGGATTCCGCTGCTGTGGGAGAAATGATACCGTCGCTGCAGCAGAGGATAGATAAGGATTGTTTCTATCTTGAGGACAACGATTTTGGTATAGTGGTCAAATTCAGCTTTGCTACCGAATCCTCACCTGCGTCAGCTATGGAGATATATACCAAGCCCTTTTCGGGAGAGCGTGTAATAAAGTCTGCAAATGATATCCCAGCACCGTCTGCTATATCGGTAAGTAAGACTGACAGGCAGCTTCCCGCATGGGTGGAGAAGAAATTTGGCGTAGCTGCCGATGATCTTATTTGCTATGCCGCAGTCTATAAGACGACAACGTCTTATTTCTGGGTGAAGGAAAGCAGCGGTGAGCTGAAGCTCAAATCTGCCGATGGTGATGTCAGAATAGGCAGTGATACGACTGATATCACTGATATATCAGGAACAGAGCTTACTTATGAGGAGATAGAAGCTCTGTTTGAAGAGGTGGGACTTGACATCGCAGATTTTGAGAGTCTTGGTTTCCTGCCGTCAGACGAATAATAAACAAAGACAGGGGGTGCTGATATGAGAAAGCGTATGATCACGGCTGGTGTTGCCGCTGCGTTCTTGGTTGCAGGAATCGGAGCTTCGGCATACACGAATTACTGTGACAGTGTGGCTGCAACATCGTTGACGGCTGCCCATGCGCCTGCAATAAAGGATATCAGTACTCAGTTTGATACACTGCTCATCAGCATGCACAACGACAAAAAAACAGAGGAGCAGAGCGTGTCTGAGCTTCGTAACGGAAGTGATACGGTCGTGACATATGCTGCTGCATTATCAGCCGAAGAACAGACCACTGCTGTGACGATGGAAGAGAGTACGACAGCTTCGACCTTAAAGCCGCAGGAGGCTGAACCTGAGGAGAAAAAGCCACAGGAGCAGCTGGCAGAGTTGTATATGGAAAGGCTGACGCTGTTTGACGAGTTTTCGGGAGAGATCGATGCACTCGAATATGAGCTTGCACCGATGCTTATGGATTATGATATCCTGATGAAGAGGCTGAAGCTGCTTTACGATGAGTACAAGACTCTTAAAGAAAGGTCAGAAAGCTGTGCAGCGCTGTTTAAAGTAGGCGGATGTATGCTGGCTGATGTGGAAGCGGCAAGGAAGGATACCGAAAACAAGTATTATGAGATAGAGGGACTGCTTCATGAAGTAAGTGCGCTGAAAGCTGAAATAGAAGCAATAACAGGCGATACGCTTACCTCGGATTTTGATTTCAGCTGCGTTTATCTTATCACTGATGCAATAAAGCTGGTGCCGGAGGAGCTGACAGGAATATATGGCGGCGCAAGCATATGTATGCCTGAAGTAAGTGAACTCGGAGAGGTCGAGATAGCTGATGTTTCGGCACAGTATAATGCCGCTGTCAAGTGTTATTATGCACTGGG
>JAGAKC010000289.1 GCA_017848155.1 Oscillospiraceae bacterium
AGGGCTGCCTGCCCGTTGCTCTTGCCGAGCTTAAGCAGGTAATGGGCAAGAAGCGTGTGTTCATCGTGACCGACAGCTTCCTTTACAAGAACGGCTATACAAAGTGCATCACAGACAAGCTGGATGAAATGGGTATCACCCACACAACATTCTATAATGTTGAGCCTGACCCCACGCTCGCTTCCGCAAAGGAGGGCGCAAAGGCTATGGCAGGCTTTGAGCCTGACTGCATCGTTGCAGTCGGCGGCGGCTCCGCTATGGATGCCGCAAAGATCATGTGGGTGCTTTATGAGCATCCCGACGCAGACTTCATGGACATGGCTATGCGCTTCATAGACATCCGCAAGAGAGTCTACACCTTCCCCAGGATGGGCGAAAAAGCTTACTTTGTGGCTGTTCCCACCTCCGCAGGTACAGGCTCCGAGGTAACTCCTTTTGCAGTTATCACCGATGAACAGACAGGCACAAAGTATCCGTTGGCTGACTATGAGCTGATGCCCAATATGGCGATCGTTGACTGCGATCTCATGATGACAGGTCCTAAGGGTCTGACATCCGCTTCGGGTATCGACGCTGTAACTCATGATCTTGAAGCGCTCGTTTCGGTAATGGCTACAGACTACACCGACGGTCTTGCAAAGCAGAGCCTTAAGATGATATTCGACTACCTCCCCAGAGCGTATGAGAGCGCCGCTCCCGATGTTCCCAACGACATCGAAGCACGTGAGAAGATGGCTAATGCTGCGACCATGGCAGGTATGGCTTTCGCAAACGCATTTCTCGGTGTATGCCACTCCATGGCTCACAAGCTGGGCGCATTCCACCATCTCCCCCACGGAGTTGCAAATGCGCTGCTGATAAACGAAGTCATCCGCTTCAACTGCGCAGAGGCTCCCGCAAAGATGGGAACATTCTCCCAGTACGATCACCCCAAGACCCTTGCGAAGTATGCCGAGGTCGCTGAATCTCTCGGTATAAAGGGCAAGTCCGATACAGACAAGGTCGAGGGTCTTATTAAGAAGATAGACGAGCTTAAGGACGCTATCGGCATCAAGGCTTCCATCAAGGACTACGGTATTGATGAAAAGGACTTCCTTGACCGTCTGGACGATATGGTGGAGCAGGCATTTGACGACCAGTGCACAGGCGCTAACCCCAGATATCCCCTGATGAAGGAGATAAAGCAGATGTACCTCAACGCTTACTACGGAAAGCACGAGGAAGTATAATTCCCCTAAGGCAGCGACACATGGATCGAAGGAGGATCGTATCATGTCAGACAACATCATCGCAGTAAGAACAGGCAAAACAGTCTACCGTGAGGGCGACTATGCCATAAAGGTATTTGACGAAGGCTACGCAAAGCCTGATGTCCTGAACGAGGCACTCAATCAGGCGAGAGTCGAGGACATCGGCATCAATGTCCCCAAGGTCGTCGAAGTAAAGATGGTCGACGGAAAGTGGGCGATAGTTTCTGAATTCATCGAGGGCAAGACCCTTGCACAGCTCATGCAGGAAAACCCCGAGAAAAAAGACCAGTATCTTGACATGTTCATTGACCTGCAGATGCAGGTGCATGCTGCAAAGTGTCCTATGCTCGGCAAGCTCAAGGACAAGATGAACCGCAAGATATCTGCGGCTGACTTGGACGCAACGACACGTTATGAGCTGCACACACGTCTTGAAGGCATGCCCAAGCACAGCAAGGTATGCCACGGCGATTTCAACCCCTCCAACATCATCGTTACCGCTGACGGTACTCCGTATATCCTCGACTGGTCCCACGTTACACAGGGCAACGCATCTGCTGATGTGGCAAGGACCTACCTGCTGTTTACTCTTGCAGGAGAGGAGCAGCTCGCAAAGGACTACCTCAACCTTTTCAGCAAAAAGAGCGACACGGCAAAGCAGTATATCCAGAAGTGGCTGCCCATCGTTGCGGCTTCTCAATCTGTAAAGGGCAAGCCCGAGGAACGTGATTTTCTTCTCAGCTGGGTCAATGTCGTGGACTACGAATGATCTGCCACGGATCCCTATAACATCAACTTTCCCTCCGTCTTAAAGGCGGAGGGAAAAATTAATTTAAAAATATTTTCCCTCCACGGGCAGGTTTTGCCTTTCTGATGTGATCATATTTACAGAGGGGCAGAAATGATGTTCTGACAAAGAAGGGTGGGTAATTTGTGATATACATAACACGAGAGGATTTCCCCGATATATTCAGAAAGCACGTCAATACAGTTCACCGCATAGCCTTTTCCATCGTAAGGAATCACGAGGAAGCCGAGGATATCGTAATGGAGTGCTTTACTGACCTTATCTCAAAGGGTGAGTTTAGTGATGAACAGCATATTAAAGCATGGCTCATCCGTGTCGCAGAAAACAAGGCGAAAAACGTAATGAGGTCTGCAAGAGTCCGCAGAAACATATCATTTGACGACCTCACAGGCGAGCTGTCAGCGCCACAGGAGCAGCCTGTGTCAGAGGTGCTGGACATGGTACTGCGCCTGCCTGACGGTCTTAAAACAGTGATGTACATGTTCTACTATGAGGACATTCCTGCGGACAGGATATCAAAGACGCTCGGCATAAGCGAAAACGCAGTCTACAAACGGCTGACAAAGGGCAGAAGGCTTCTGAAAATGGCTATGGAGGAGGGTAACGCATGAACAGGAACGATCTTATAAAAGCATACGACAGCATCACCCTCAGCGAGGA
>JAGAKC010000290.1 GCA_017848155.1 Oscillospiraceae bacterium
ACAACATTATTTTCGCATGGGACGAGCTGAGCGCTCTTGCAAAAGAAAATCTTGACCTTGCACGTACAAGGCTGATAAATATTCTTTGCAACTACCGTGGATTTAAGCAGTGCGATCTGATACTCGTATTTGACGCATACAAGGTCAAGGGCAATCACCGTGAGGTGGAAGAGATAGGCGGTATCAATGTGGTATACACAAAGGAAGCCGAAACTGCTGACATGTACATCGAGAAGGTCGCACATGAGCTTGGAAGAAAGCATCGTGTAAGGGTCGCCACCTCTGACAGCGTGGAACAGGTCATAATAATGGGCAGCGGCGGTATACGAGTATCTGCTTCGGAATTTCTTGACGAGGTCAGACTTGTTGAAAAGGCTATCAGAGATATTATTGAAAGCTGAGGGGCTTCATGGAAATAAAACCTATAGCATACATCAGAACGGATTTCAAAGAGAAATTCGGAATACCTCGGCAGAGTGGTCTTGTAAGCTCCGTCAGAGGTGACATCATATTTCAGCCGCAATTCCGTAATCCCGAAGCGCTTCGGGGACTTGAACAATACACACATATCTGGCTCATATGGGAGTTTTCGGAAGCTGTCCGCAGCGAATGGTCGCCGACAGTAAGACCTCCACGGCTTGGTGGCAATAAGCGCATGGGAGTATTTGCAACCCGTTCTCCCTATCGTCCGAATCCTCTTGGACTCAGCTCTGTTAAAATAGAGGAGATCAGACCTGATACTCCGAACGGACCTGTTATAACAGTTTCCGGTGTTGATCTTATGGACAAGACCCCTATCTATGATATCAAGCCGTATCTTCCCTACGCTGATATCCACGTGGACGCTTCCGACGGATTTGCACTGACCAGAAAAGAGGGTGCACTGGAAGTCATCGTACCCGACGATATTGAGCCGTTGATCCCTGCTGACAAGCGGCAGGCGCTCATAGAGATACTGGCGCAGGATCCAAGACCACAATACCAGAGCTCGCCCGACAGGGTCTATACCATGAGCTTTGCAGGGATGGATGTGAGCTTTTGTATAGATGATAAAACTGTTACAATAAAGAATATCAAAGCATTGTCACATATGTTATAAAGATCGGGCAGCTGTTTTTCAGCTGCCCGTACCATTTTCTATTTGAATTTCTGCGTTATATTGATGAATATGCCCACAAGCACAGCCAGAACAACGCTTATCACCAGCGGAAACCATACATTCGCAAGCGGCAGACCGCCTGAATTTTCATTGATGTTCATGCCGTAAAAGCTGAACACGATGGTCGGAACTGCGATAAGTATCGTGAATGTAGTCATGCGCTTCATGACGATGTTAAGATTGTTGGATATGATGCTGGCAAAGGTGTCCATCGTTCCCGAAAGAATGTTGGAGTAGATATTTGTCATCTCTATAGCCTGTCTGACCTCGATAAGAACATCGTCAAGCAGGTCCTGGTCCTCCTCATACAGCTTCAGGAAACGTCCCCTCATAAGCTTGTCAAGGATAGTTTCATTTGCCTTAAGAGATGTAGAGAAATACACCAGTGACTTTTCAAGTCCGTAAAGCTGGATAAGTCCCTTGTTCTTCATGGACTTGTACAGCGTTCCCTCAACATAGTTTGCGATCTTGTTGATCTGCTTAAGATATTGCAGGTATCTTGCCGCTATCCTTAACAGTACGGTAAACACGAACTGGGTCTTGAAGTGGGGAAAAACGCCCTTTACAACGCCCTTTGCAATATCATTCAGCACAGAGTTATCCTTTGCACTGACCGTCACCACATTGCTGCCCGTTATGATGATACTCATAGGGGTCGTGGAATACAGCAGCGTCCTGTCAGGGTTATTGTCGGTTTCTGCTACGGGATAGTCAACGACGATGAGCGTTACTCCGTCATCCGATTCGATTCGTGACGGCTCCTCCTCGTCCAGTGCGGCACGTACATAGTCACGGTCGATACCAAGATCATCCTCAAGCTCGGATATCTCGGTCTCAGTGGGGTTCGTTACAGATATCCAGCAGCCTGCATCAGCTGTTTCCACCTCTGTGAGATGTCCCTCGATACTCTTGTAATACTTTATCACTTTGTTTCACTCCTTGCTTTATGCGCAAAGAAGCCTGCCGCAGATATGAACACACACCACAGCAGCTTCTGCAATTTTTATCGACAGTCTACTTCGTGCCTGCCCGGGGTCTGCGTTCATATTCTCACCATCCTTTTTAGTAATATAGTCTTATTTTACCATATTCCCGATCAAAATACAATCGGTATTTTACACAGAAATCTCATTTTTTTCTGACGCCTCATAGGTGTAGTAAAAGCTCTCGCCGTCGGATATCTCGTCATAGGACGACAGGTCGCCCTCACGCTCACGCATGTCGATATATTGCTGAAGCAGCGGTATCACTATGCACAGTACGACCGTAATAATTACCGCAATAACACATACAACTATCTTCTGCTCTTTTTTCCATGTGTGTACAGGGACAGCCTCATCTTTCACCTCAAAGCGGCGCTTGTTACCTGAAGTAACACTGCGGATAACATAAGCCTTAAGCTTATCCTCCGCTTTTATCTTCGTACAGATATATTTGTAGTCCTTTTCAAGCCTTGCAGAAAGCTCTTCAGAAATCTCCCCAAGGACAGATGAGATATACTTCTCGCTCTGCCCTGTTATTTTTGCTATCTGCTTTTCGTCAAGGTCGTTCTCGTAGAACATGTGAACGACCGTTCGTGACATCTCGCCAAGCTTCAGCACCTCTTCAAGCAGAGCCTGTCTTTTCGCATCAAGCTCTACTCCCGTCAGCGCAGCTGCACCCTCGTTGCTGTCAGTATCAGCACACTCTTTATAGGCTCTCACCGCAAGCTCGTACATCTCACTTACGTCCGAAAAGTCCTCATAAGCAGACATCGTGTTTATAAAGACCTTTTTTGCGGAAGTAAAATCCTTTGTCACGACAAGCGCTAACGCAAATACATCATCGCCGAAATCGTCAATAAGCCTTGTGATATCCATTGTATCAGGTATTATGGTCGCTTACATGGAACTGCTTAAGATTACCGATCTTTGCGGCACTCTCCTCCATGATCTTCTCAACATCGTCTACGGATACCCCGCACTCTACCATAAGCACTACCATATGATAAAGCAGGTCGTTGATCTCGTTGGAAAGCTCCTCCTTGTCGGCGTTTTTCGCAGCGATGACCATTTCTGTGCACTCCTCGCCGCACTTTTTGAGAATCTTGTCAAGACCCTTCTCAAAAAGGTAGCAGGTGTAGCTTCCCTCCTGCGGATCATTTCTTCTGTTTACGACAACATCGTACATGTCCTTGAATGCCTGCATATCAGTTCTCCTTTACTTCATTCAGATTAATCAGCTTCATTGTTTCCATATCAAGCTCACGATAGTAACAGTTGTTTGCAACCCCGTTCCAGCTTGTATGGCAAATGTTTCCCTTGTCGGGAGTAACCTGGAATACCAGCGAATTCTGCTCGCAGTTTACATACACATGATGTAAAGTGAAAGTGTTGCCCGATTCCAGTCCTTTATACCACAGCTTGTTACGTGAGGTGCTCCAGAATATAGCCTTGCGCTGTCTGATGCTCTCCTTCAGGGATTCCTCGTTTACATAAGCCACCAGAATGACCTCTTTGGTATGCAGATTCTGCACAGCAACAGGGATCACCTTATTTTCGGGGTCTATCTTTGCGAGCTTCTCAAAATCAAGCATCAGCTCATTTGTTTCTTCTATAAGTCCCATTATTACCTCACTGCGATGTTCTTTTTCTTAAGATAGTCCTTTACCTCGCCGACGGTAAGCTCACCGAAATGGAACAGCGAAGCTGCAAGGGCAGCGGAAGAATCAGTCTGCTCGAAAACCTCGGAGAAGTGCTCTATCGTACCACAGCCGCCGCTTGCGATAACAGGAATACTAACACGATCGCATACAAATTTCAGCATCTCGATATCAAAGCCGCCCCGTACACCATCAGTGTCGATAGAGTTAAGGCATATCTCACCTGCGCCCCGCTCCTGTATCTCCTTTACCCAGTCGCCGAGATCAAGGTTCATATCTACTCTGCCGCCGTTGATAAAAACAGAATAGCCGCCCTTGTCGTTGCGCTTAGCGTCTATACCAACGACCACGCACTGACTTCCGAATATCTCAGCCGCATCACTGATGAGCTTCGGATTCTTTACCGCCTGGGAATTTACAGACACCTTATCTGCACCCGCTCTGAGCGTATCACGGAAATCATCCACAGTTGCAATACCGCCGCCAACACAAAGCGGTACGAAAACCTGCTGTGCGGTACGTCTTACTACGTCCAGCATCACGCCTCTACCCTCATAGGAAGCGGTTATATCGTAAAATACAAGCTCGTCTGCGCCCTGTTTATTGTACTGGATAGCAAGCTCGACGGGGTCGCCAACGTCCTTTACTCCCTCAAAATTAACTCCCTTTACCACCTTGCCGTTGCGCACGTCAAGGCATGGGATTATTCTTTTTGCAAGCATAATTTATCCTTTCAAATTATATTTTAGCCGCCTTTAGCGTCAGATATATACGTCTCACAAGCTAAGCCATTATCATCAAATCTGATAAAAAAGTAATCATCGTGCAGCGGCATATCCTCCAGTTCATATACCATTTCATGAATACTAGTGAATGTATAAGTTTTGTATGGCTCACCATAACGAACGATTATTTCCTCTGATGTCTTTCCGCATATCCATGATGTGTCATAAGGAATATAAGAATTGAAACTTACATTCCATAACCAAGGAATGCCGATAAAAATCAGAAAAAGCATTACTATAAGTACAAACAGCGATAAGAAAAATGCGAAGAAATCATTCTTATACATAAGAACGTCCTCCTTATGCAGTTACCTATTCATCTACACCACTTCAAACTTTTGCAAGCTCCACAGCCTCTTTCAGATCAAGACTACCGCTATAGATGCTCTTGCCACAGATAGTACCGTACAGACCCATCTCCTTACAGATACGGATGTCCTCGATAGTATGAACACCGCCGCTTGCGATAATGTTCGAAGAACAGCATTCATTGATCTGCTTGAGCTGTTCAGCATTAACGCCCGACAGAGTTCCGTCCTTTGAGATATCAGTAAAAATGATGTACTGCACACCGATATCGCTCATTGCCTTTGCAAGATCAGTGAAATGAACATCAGATGTTTCAAGCCAGCCCTCGGTAGCTACATAACCGTTCTTTGCGTCTATCCCGACAGCAATACGCTCACCGTATTCCTTAACAGCGTCCTTTACAAGCTGGGGATTCTTGACAGCCGCAGAACCTATTATAACACGGCTAATTCCTGCGGAGAGGTACATTTCGACCGTGTCAAGAGTACGTATTCCGCCGCCTACCTCTACCTTTAAGCCTGTGTTCTTTGCTACATCAAGGAATATCTCCTTATTCTGCTGCGTAGCGTCCTTTGCGCCGTCCAGGTCTACCATGTGTATCCACTCTGCTCCTGCCCTTTCAAATGAGCGTGCAGTGTCCATGTAGCTTTCGGCGACCTTTTCAACTGTGCCGTAGTCACCCTTGAAAAGGCGCACGCAGTTTCCGTCCTTTATATCTATTGCAGGTAAAATTACCATGTTTATCTCCTTGATACTTTACACAACTGCTTTAGTCTAAGTGTGCGATTGCGTAAAACTTAACTTTTATGTATTATATCCATTACAGTGCCGCAAAACACCTAAGGATATTAAGACCTGTTTCACCGCTCTTTTCGGGGTGGAACTGAGCTCCGAAAACATTGCCTTCAAACACCAGTGCAGGCACCTTCATGCCATAGTCACAATATGCCGCAACATTTTTGCTGTCGCACTCCGCTGCGTAGGAATGAACGAAGTATACGTATTCCCCATCACCGCATTTATCGAGCAGACTGCACGGCTCGTTCTTTTCAAGCTTATTCCAGCCGATGTGAGGAATAGCAAGGCTGCCCTCAGGCTCCATCAGCTTTACACAGCCCTTAATAAGTCCAAGACCGTCCGTTTCACCGAACTCATAACCCTTTTCAAAAAGCATCTGCATGCCGAGGCAGATACCGAGAAGCGGCTTTTTCTGCACCTCTTCCCTTATCACATCGACAAGTCCGCTTTCATTCAGCATACGCATAGCGTCAGCAAATGCGCCGACTCCCGGCAATATGAGCCTGTCCGCTTTTCTAAGGTCGTCAGCATCCTTTGTGATCTTGTTTTCAAGTCCGAGATAATCCAGCGCATTCTTTACACTAAACAGATTTCCTGCGCCGTAATCAATTATTGCGATCATCACAGTACCCCCTTGGTAGATACGACGGAGCCGTCCTCGTTGCGCTTCATTGCCGCTTTGAGAGCGTAAGCCATCGCCTTGAAAAGTGCTTCGATCTTGTGGTGGTCATTGCTTCCGTACTCTACACGCAGGTGCAGGGTCATCCCCGCATTGAACGCAAAAGCACGCATGAACTCCTCTGTAAGGCAGGTGTCGAACTCACCTACCCTCTCATTTGTAAACCGGGCATTGAACACAAGGAACGGTCTTGCGCTGATGTCAAGCGAGCAGAACGCCAGAGCTTCATCCATGGGAATGAAAGCCGAGACA
>JAGAKC010000291.1 GCA_017848155.1 Oscillospiraceae bacterium
TCCCGAGGGCGTAACCTATCAGGCGTCCGACCAGGAATTCTTCGGTCATATCGGATGGTTTATGATGGCCGGCGGCTCGATCCAGAAGACATCACAGGGTGCGCCTTACTTCAGCAGAGGCGGCGACGACGGTTCCGGCTTTAACATGGTAAACTTTGCTGACACAATAAAGGCCAGCAAGATCGTATATTCCACCGATCTGGAAAAGTGCTCTTATCTTGAGTATGAATCGGATGGAGACGACGAAAAGTGGGTAGAGTGTACAGTACACGGCGGTATCTACAAGGAAAGCAAAACAATTGAGTATATAGAGGCGCTGGAAAACGATGATCCTTCCGCAATATGCCCCTGCATAGGCAGACTGGTAAAGTCTGATATGGACGCATACTTCGGCGGCTCGGGCGCTTCTGCTATGGCAAATATTAAGAAGTACTATAATAACTACCATGGCGAGTATCTGAATGCTTCCAGTGGTTATTCCGAACAGAGCTTCTACCCCAATGTAAACATCTATATCGTATCTGTTCTTGAGAATGCTGACATCCAGTTCGGTGTAAAGAAGCATGACGGCGGATGCGTAATGAACAACGTATTCTTCGGATATGTTTACGCTCCGTACATGACCTTTATCTCCATCGGCGGCGGTGGCGGTCTTAAGAACGTCGGCGGTCTGGTAGTATCGGATATCTCCCTTAACGGTGCATATAAGTACCTGTTCGTACAGCCTGACTTCCGTATCGACTATATCTTTAAAGAGCATTTTGAGGCACTTTCACCCGCAGGCGGCAGAGTATGGCGTTATGACGGCGTATAAAAGCGAGAGGAGGACTTTATTGTGAAAAGAAGAATATCAGCAAATAAAGGTTTTACTCTCGTTGAGGTAATGGTTGCCTTTATGATCTTCGGAATCATGGCGGCAATGGTTGCGGTGCTTCTAAATACTACACTCGCTGTAAAGCGTGAGAATCTCGATATTGAAGAAAATATCGACAGACAGGCAAAGGCTTATTATCTCTCTGAAAGGGATAAGGAATTCAAAAGCGATGATGGCACGATAGCGTTTGATTTTTCCGGTGGTACTATTGATTTCGATTTTCAGGTCGGATATGAGGGAGATGAAGAAGATCTTCTGAAATACGAGTACATCATCGGCGATGTAGATTATGACAGCCATCTTACCGGCGGTGGCGGAAGCAGTGGTATTTCAGGCTCCGTTGCGGATCGTCTTGATTCCCGTATCCTCGTAACAAAGGGTATAGATTCTATCTCCCTTAAGGCACAGGACATGGGAACAAAGGACGGCGGATATATGTATAAGTTCGCAATGCTTATCAACTCCGGAAGCCTTGATCCCGACTACGAGTATTTTGCACAGATAAAAATGATCTTCCCTGATGAAATAATCGGATACGGTTACTATGCGGGTGGAGTTCCGACTACCAATACTTACGGTATTGATTTCCGCATGAAGGAGCTTACAAACAACACGATCAGATTTGGAAGTGCTATGCCCAGCGGTGCACCGAAGTCGACCGACAAGTCCATGTTCACCGAAGCAAGCTACAAGAATTTCTATGTGATCCTCTCATCGCCTATAAATGTTGAGGACCTGAATGAAATATTCGGCTACAGCGACAGTGAAAAGACATCCACAAAGGCAGGAGATTCTTTCCTGTTTACACCTTATATTGAGTATGTATATGACTCCGGCGGTAGTATAAAGGACACCATCGAGCATGTAAATGTTCTTGGTGGATATCCCAAGGCTCCTGCTGTAGATGATTCAACTGCTGAAGCAGAAGAAACATCGGAAAGCTAAGGGGTGGAAAATGAAAAAAATTATATCATCCCTCAGAAGATCAGCAAACCGCGGCTTTACGCTGGTAGAGATGGTCGTTTCGGTCGCTCTGCTGGCGATACTGCTGGGCGGTATGATGCTGGTCATCGCACCCATCGTAAATTCGTTCAACGATACGAAAACTGACCTTACCGCAGAGAACGTGTCGACCTGCGTCAATGAGTATATATCCAGGTCGGTGCGTTATGCAAGCAAGGCGGTAGTTTTCACTGATACGAATTACGACGAGATAACAGCCAATGACACCTACAAGAATCTCATCAAAACTCTTAATGAGGATGCCAAAAAAGGCGGCGTAAATGCGAATTACGAGCTGAAATGCATTAGCCTTAAGCATCAGGCTGATGGCAAGTGGTATCTTTATGAGGAGATAGTTGATAAGAATAACGGCGGTGCAATAACATCCTCAAGACCGATATTCAGTAATGTACTTTATGACGGTCTTTACATCACGGCTGACATTGAAAAACCTCTCAAGCTCGTTGAAGAAGTACCCGAGGGTACAGGTGATGCGGGTACTGCTGAAGCTACAACAGAAGATACAGCTGAAGCTGATGATCCTGATGAGGACGAGAGAATGAATGATACTCTTGCGATGACGATCAGGACCTATTCCGATGAGGGCAGAAAGAATCTGGTCTTTGCGGGAACAGGCTATATCGAGCTTCGTCAGATCGATTTCATGCTCAGCCATGGCGGCTCAAAGAAGGATTACTTCCTTGAGTGGTACGATGTAACACCCACCGAAACAGGTGTGACCGATGGAAGCGACGACATCTACATCTACTATGTAGTTCGTAGACGTGGTACACCGATCGTATAACAGATAAAATTAAGCACGCCGTGCTTTGAGGGCGCGGCGTGCTTAAAAATATCATCCTTTTTTCAGATAACGTTAATGTTCAGAAGGCCCATATACCAGTTGACGATCACATCGCCGACAAGCCATGCGGCTGCGACACCGGTTGCAAGGAACGGACCGAATACCATTCTACGTGAATACTTTACTTTTTCCACAAGGTCCTCTTTTATGAAGATCCTGAACGCACCCTCACGCTCGGTTGTGATATTCTCACGGATAGCCTTACTGAGATCGGACTTTTCGGGAATGCCCTTCCAGGCTGCCTCGTCAAGGAACTCCCACTCTATATCAGGCTGACCGTCACTGATTCCGCCGACGATGATATCCTCGTGACCGTTAAGTACATAACCGATGTCACGATCAAGCTGGTTCTGATACCAGTCCTTAACTATCTGTTCGATCTGAGTGCTTATCTCCTTTTCGGCCTTGCGCTCACGGAACTTCTTTACTGAGCCGTAGACAGCTCCAAGCACGATACCGATGAACAGACCGGGAAGAACACGGAAGCCAAGCAGAAGCGATGCGCCAAGCATCATCTGCAGATCGCCGCCGCCCATTCCTCCTACCAGAACAAGAAGAACGAAAAGAACTCCGACGATACCAAGAGATATCAGTCGCTCGTGCCACTCGGCACCAAACGCATCTGCATACGGAATGAAGAAGGATGCGATACCGATAACTCCGATGGTGATGCTGCACCAGTACGGGATCTCAAAATGATCGATGTCAATGCAGCTGAGTACGATGAGGATCGGGAACAGTACGATAGCTACACCGAACTCCCAGAAGAAACCGTTCATACCGAAGCGAAGATATGCAAGCAGGTATACCGCAGCAGTCACAGCTTCAACTATCATGTAGCGGGGCGAGATCTTAGCCTTGCAGAAACGGCACTTGCCACGGAGAATGAGCCAGCTGAAAATGGGGAACATATCGTACCATTTCAGGCGGTTTCCACAGCTGAAGCAGTGGGAAGGCTCGGTGATAAGGGATTGCTTTAACGGAGTGCGGAGTATGACCACATTCAGAAAGCTACCGATGACCGAACCGAAAATAAATACGAAAACACAGATAACTATGTTGACGATGTCAGTCATTATAATGACCTCCTTCTGTTGATATAGTACTATTCTATCACATATATACATATTTTGCAAGAGAAAATATAATGCTTGGAACTTATCATCGCAGGGCGGCTGCCCACGGTGATCAGATAAATACCCCGAAAGGAAGTATCGGCAAATGGCTGCACCAATGAAAAACCTACCGATAGGTAAAATTCTCGTTGAGAATGGATTCATCACCGAGAAACAACTTGAAGAAGCTCTGGAGGCTCAGAAATCATCCGGCGGTAAGATGCTGGGCGATATGATGCTGGAGATGGGCTTCGTGTCCGAAACTCAGCTCGCACAGGCTCTTTCAATAAGATTGAAGGTGCCTTTCGTTGACCTGTCCACAGCACAGATCAATCGTGAGGCGGTTATGAAGATCTCCGAGGATACCGCCAAGAAAAAGACAGTTCTTGCGTTCCAGATCAATAACAACCGTCTGATGGTCGCAACAAACGATCCTATCAACTTCTATATATTTGAGGAGCTGAAGGTGCAGACCGGTATGGAGATCGTTCCGCAGATCTCCACAAAAACAGCCATCGAAGAAGCGATAGGCAAGTATTACTCACAGCAGAACGTTGACAGCGCCGTTAACGAGCTGAACAGCGAGCAGCAGGATGTTATGAATGCTGCCGAGATAGAGTCTGGTGAGCGTATCGATAATGCGCCTATCGTAAAGCTTGTAAATATGATGGCAGAAACTGCGTTCCGTCTGAAGGCAACGGATATTCATATCGAGGCGTTCAAGACCAGAACAAGGATCCGTTTCAGAATGGACGGTGAACTGATCGAGCAGGATATGAAGGTGCCGATCGCATTCCATAACTCCATAATCACACGTATCAAGATCCTTGGCGGTATGAACATCGCCGAGAAGAGGATACCGCTGGACGGCCGTTACAGTATGATAATCGACGGCATTCAGCAGGACTTCCGTGTATCCACTATCCCTTGCGTATGGGGTGAGAAATGCGTTATCCGTCTGCTCTCCTCCGCAGATGAAAAGACAAGAAGGATCACCGACCTCGGTATGACCGATTACAACTACGAGATGTATAAGCAGATCATTCGCTGTCCCAACGGCGTTATGCTGGTTACAGGTCCTACGTGTTCAGGTAAGTCTACAACTCTTTATGCAACTCTCGGTGAGCTTTCCCAGCCGAATGTAAACATCGTAACGGTCGAGGACCCTGTCGAGAAACGTATCGACGGTGTTAACCAGTGTCAGATCAACGATAAGGCAGGTATGACCTTTGCTGCGGCTCTGCGTTCTATCCTGCGTCAGGACCCTGATATCATAATGGTCGGTGAGATCCGTGACGGTGAGACCGCCGATATCGCTATCCGTGCAGCTATCACGGGACACTTCGTGCTTTCTACACTGCATACGAACGACGCAGCTTCCACTATCATCCGTCTGGTAGATATGGGCGTTGCACCGTACATGGTTGCTTCCTCTGTCGTAGGAATCATCGCACAGCGACTTGTTAAGCTGCTGTGCACCGAGTGCAAGGAAAAGTATACTCTTACAGATGAGGCTGACCTCCGTCTTGTAAGCAAGACCCAGCCTGTCGATATCTATCGTCCTAAAAAGGGCGGCTGCAAGGCTTGCCGTAACTCCGGCTACTCCGGCCGTACAGCTATCCATGAGATCATCGTTACATCAAACGATATCAAGGAGCTTATCTCCGCAGGCGCAACTGCTGAGGAGATCGGCGAGCAGGCAAAGAAGAACGGTACAAGACTGCTTCGTGACAACGTTACCGAGATGGTGCTTGCAGGAAGGACCACAATGGATGAGCTTGTAAAGGCAACATATACCGTATAACAGCAACCGCACTGCGGCTGCATAAAGCGTAATAAAACATCAAGGGCATACATAATAATTATTAAAGGAGAGTTAACGTGGAAGGTAACAACAACGTAATGGACATCAACCGTATTCTGGACGAGGCAAGAGAGCTGGGCTGTTCGGACTTGCACTTTACAGCAGGTCTGCCCCCGATAGTTCGTCTGCATGGCTCCATCAGAAAGCTCAGCGGATATCCCGATTGTACCGAACCTATCATCGTAAATATCATCAACCAGATCACATCTATCAAGCACAAGTCCCAGATCTCAAAGGGTCTTGATACCGACTTCTCGTACGTTTCCACATCAGGCTTCCGTCACA
>JAGAKC010000292.1 GCA_017848155.1 Oscillospiraceae bacterium
ATCGCTGTTCTTGTCACCGCCAAGATAGTATTTTCCAATCGGTATCTCTACTTCTGTATGGGAAGGACCTTCATTCTCTTCAAGGGGAACGCTCGGTTCTGAGCTAAGGTTAACACAAACAATTACAGCGATACCTATAGCTACAAATATCGATGATATAATAACGATTAATTTTGTTTTCATATAACATTGCTGTTCCTTGAATATATTGTTACAATAACATTATAATTCTTGCTTTCAAAAAAAACAATATGTATGTCAAACAAACTTGGCATTGATCTATTGTGCAAAACAACAAGAATCTAATGCCATTTCTGATAAAACACATCCCCGAAGCTTACACCTCGGGGATGATCCGGTTATGAGAATTATACGATACACTTATACGGAAGCGCCCTTTGATACGAATACGGGGTAGTCCGCAGAGCCTGTGATGACACGGTTCTTTGTCAGTGTAACGTCCTTATCGGAGATAACATTGATAAAGCTTGCCTTCTCCTCTACAACTGTACCCTGCATTACGATACTATCCTTAACGACAGCACCCTTCTGAACTACAACGCCTCTGAACAGGATACTGTTCTCAACGGTGCCCTCGATGATACAGCCGTCAGCAATGAGCGAACCCTTAACATTAGCATCGATGCCATACTTAGCAGGAGCTACATCACGTATCTTTGTGTAGATAGGACGCTCCAGATTGAATACCTCATGACAGATGTCACGGTTCATCATATCAGCATTAGCCTTGTAGTAGGTCTTCATGTTGTCGATGATCTCGAAGTAGTCCTCATATCTGTAGCCCATGATCTTGTAGTCATGCAGCTTGTGCAGCAGGATGTCTGTTTCAAAGCTGTACAGGCCACGGCACTCGGACTCTCTGATGAGGTCCTCAAGGAACTTTCTCTTCATAACGAAGATATCAAGCGCAACGTTCATCTCGCCGCTGATAGCAGGTCTTGCAAGAACGTCGTAAACCTTATTATCCTCGTCAATGGAAAGAACAGTCTTTGTCATAGCTCTTTCGGTGCTGTAAATGCCTCTGCCGTATACGCAGGTGATGTCAGCGCCGCTCTTTTCATGGAAATCTACCATAGGCTTGAGATCCATGTTGGCAACGACATTGGAGTCAGCCAGAACTACATAATCAGCGTCAGACTCACGGATGAACTCCGCAGCGCCTGCAAGCGCCTCAAGACGGCCACGGTAGATTCCGCTTCCCTCGCTTCTGTAGGGAGGCAGGATATGCAGACCGCCTGTCTTTCTTGCCAGATCCCACTCACTGCCCATGCCGAGATGGTTCATCAGAGAGTAGTAGTTCTGCTTTGTAATAATACCAACCTGTGTGATTCCCGAGTTTACCATGTTGGAGAGGGGGAAGTCAATAAGACGATATCTTGCACCAAAAGGAACGCTCGCCATTGCTCTGCCCTTTGTCAGCTCGGGAAGGTTTGCTTCATGCATATTAGCAAAAATAAGTCCTAAAACATTAGCCATACTTGCCATATCAAAAACATCCTTTCCAATATCAAATATCCTGAGAGATCATTGCCTTGGGTGCGGCAACGGCGTTGGGAGAAACATTCACGTTATGTCCGATAACAGCTACGCCCCACTGGGACTTGTCATCGATACGCTCGGGACGGTCGCCCACATGTGCGCCCTCGCCGATAACGCAGTTCTCACCTACGATAGCATACTCAACAACTGCACCCTTCTTGATGACAGAGCCGGGCATGATGATACTGTCAGTAACCACTGCACCCTCTTCGATGGTAACACCTGCGAACAGTACAGAGAAGTCAACCGTACCATAGATCTCGCAGCCCTCTGCTACCATGGAGTTCTCGATCTTGCTGTTCTCACCTGTGTAGTGAGGAGGCATTACAGGGTTTCTGGAGTAGATCTTCCAGCTGTCGTCCAGCAGATCAAGAGGAACGTTGGGATCGAGCACGTCCATATTTGCTTCCCAGAGAGAGTCGATAGTACCAACGTCCTTCCAGTATCCGTCAAAGTGGTATGCAACCATCTTTTCATTGTTCTCAAGCATCATAGGAATGATGTTCTTACCGAAGTCCTTTGTTGCGCCCTCGTCGTTCTCGTTGTCGATAAGGTGCTTTCTGAGCTTGGACCATGTGAATACATAGATACCCATGGACGCCAGATTGGACTTAGGCTCTGCAGGCTTCTCTGCGAACTCGTAGATCGTACCATCGGGATTAGCACTCATGATACCGAAACGGGGAGCCTCCTCCCACGGAACCTCAAGCACTGCGATAGTAGCGTCTGCACCTGTTTCCTTGTGGTAATCCAGCATCTTGGAATAGTCCATCTTGTAGATGTGGTCACCGGAAAGGATAACTACATACTCGGGATTATATCTGTCAACAAATCCGATATTCTGGTAGATAGCGTTTGCAGTACCGCTGTACCATGCCTTACCTGCTGCGGTCTCATAAGGGGGCAGTACATGCACACCGCCGTGCGCTCTGTCAAGACCCCAGGGCTGACCGTTGCCTATGTATTCATTGAGCACCAGAGGCTGATACTGTGTAAGCACACCCACTGTGTCGATACCCGAATTAACGCAGTTGGAAAGCGGGAAATCGATGATCCTGTATTTGCCGCCGTAGGGAACGGCAGGCTTTGCCATGTCCTGTGTCAGCGCGTAAAGACGACTGCCCTGACCGCCCGCAAGCAGCATGGCTACGCACTCTTTTTTAATATGATTCATATATTCCTCCTGTCCCGGCTCTTCTGCCGTGATATTTTTATTTGTTTTTCAGCAGAAAGTCAGGCTTTTTTTGCTGTCCTTTACAGCCGGCTTTGCCTCTGCTTTTGTTTCGGTCTTTGCTTCTTCAGCCTTGCCGTCCGCAGACTTTTTCTCAGCAGGCTCTACCGACTCGGGAGCGGCTTTCTCCTCCGCCTCATTCGCCTGCATATCTGCAGCGACTTCACTTGGGGACTTGCGCTTGTTCTTTACCGTAAAATACATCACCGACATCGGCGGCAGATCAAGCGTTATCCTGTACTCTTCACCATGGAGAGGATTCTCCTGCGCAGTAAGAGTACCGTTAGTGATACCCGAACCACCGTACTTCTCATCGTCAGAGTTGAACACCTCGACATACTCGCCGTAATACGGTACGCCGATATCATATACCTCATGACGAACAGGCTGGAAGTTGCATACGCAGATGACCTCGTCCTTGTTCTTTGCGATTCGTCTGAAAGCGATAACGCTGTTTGCGTTATCCTCACTGGATATCCAGTGGAAGCCCTCCCAGCTGGTATCGCACTCCCACAGTGCGGGAAGCTCCTTATACAGCTTGTTGAGATCCTTCACGTACTGGTGCAGCTTGTAGTGCGGATCGAACTCCAGTACCTCCCAGTCGAGTCCTGTCTGGAAGTTCCACTCCTTATACTGTGCAAACTCCTGACCCATGAACATGAGCTTCTTGCCGGGATGTGCGGTCATATAACCAAGGAAGGTACGCATCGAGTTGAAACGATACTCTCTCGGACCGCCCATCTTGTCAAGCATTGAGCACTTGCCATACACTACCTCATCATGAGAGATAGGCAGGATAAAGTTCTCGGAGAATGCATAATAGAACGAGAATGTGACAAGATTATGATTGTAGGGTCTTGACAGCGGATCCATGGACATGTAGCGAAGCATGTCGTTCATCCATCCCATGTTCCACTTGAAGTTGAAGCCAAGTCCGCCGATGTCCGCAGGCTTTGTGACCATGGGCCACGCAGTGGATTCCTCTGCGATCATCATGATATTGGGATGCTCCTTGAACAGCGCCGCATTCAGCTTCTGAAGGAAAGCGACCGCTTCAAGGTTCTCGTGGCCTCCGTAAACATTCGGACGCCACTCTCCGCCCTGTCTGTCATAGTCAAGGTACAGCATGGATGCGACCGCATCAACACGCAGACCGTCGATGTGGTACTTCTCTATCCAGTAGTTCGCATTTGAAACAAGGAAGGACTGTACCTCAGGCTTGCCCCAGTCAAAGATATGCGTACCCCAGTTCTTGTGCTCACGCTTCAGGGGATCCTCGTACTCATAACAGCTGGTGCCGTCAAACTCGTATAGTCCTGCCGCATCCTTCGGGAAGTGCGCAGGTACCCAGTCAACGATAACACCTATCCCCGCATTATGGCACTTATCAACGAATTTCATAAAATCATGCGGAGTACCAAAACGTGATGTCGGCGCATAGTAGCCTATCTGCTGATAGCCCCATGAGCCGTCATACGGGAACTCTGCAATAGGCATAAGCTCCACATGAGTGTAGCCCATATCCTTTACGTAAGGTATCAGCTCGTCAGCAAGACGCTGATAGTCGTAATAGTTCTCCCCGTCCTTTTTCCATGAGCCGATATTCACCTCATAGATATTTGCGGCGCTTTCATAGATATTCTTCTTTGAAAGCTCGTCCATATACCTGCTGTCCGTCCACTTATATCCGTCCAGCTCATAGAACTTGCTGGCAGTATTGGGGCGAAGCTCCATATGATATCCATACGGATCCGCCTTGAGCTTTATAAGTCCATCCGAGCTTTCAATGCTGTATTTATAGTTATCATACTGCTTTATTCCCTCGATGAACAGCTCCCATATTCCGCCGTCGCTTATCTTATTCATGTAGTTCCTAGCTCTATCCCAGTGGTTGAAATCACCCACAACTGAAACAGACTTGGCATGCGGCGCCCAGACTCTGAACACGACGCCATTTCTGCCGTCCTTGTTCATTTTATGAGAGCCGAAGAAGTCGTATGCGTGAGAGTTCTCGCCCTGATGGAAAAGATAAAGCGGTACATTGTACTCATCAGGTACAACGATTGCCATTAGCATTACCTCCCAAGAAAAATTATGGTCGACCGATCTGAGTATACGGTCGTTGAAGTTCGATCAATGCCCTTTTACAAAACCTACGAAACCGCATGATAAAAGAGCATAATTTCGTGTTATTATTGTATCACATTAGTTATTTTATTTCAATAGTTTTGTTAATAATTCATGTTTATTGCTATTTTTTTTATGTTGGTTTTAGCACTTTTTACTACACAAATGACGTTTTTTGGCGAATAATACAGTAATCGTTTACTTTTCGCAATATACTATTACATATATTATATAAGAAAAACGAAAGCCATTCCCGAAAGAATGGCTTAAAAATTATTTATACATTATCTTATCCTGATTGAGCTTATCGTTAAAGCCCATCCAGTAGCCTAATTGAGTCACCACAGGAATGAGGGCATAGTACACAAGCATCAGTACAGGAAACATCACATCCATATTGTCTATCTGCCTTAATGATGTACCTACCCATGCGTCGTTTTCAGTGACCACGGGCTCCACAAATGTCATAATAAACGGATATGCACTGCCGTTTATAAAACGGTACAGGAAGAAAGTATCCTCCTGCGGAAAGACCAGTTTGTTCAGCAGCAGTACGATCGTAGGTATAGAGGCGATGAGCGCCATAAGAAGTCCTATGAATATCCATCTGTACTTCAGGGGACTATCAACACGATGGTTTTTTATTAGGCTGCGCTCTGCAGTGCCGTCTTTCCATGCAACCGTAAACACCAGCATGAAAAATATGGCCGAGCCGCACATGATCGATACCACGTTCGTGAACATATTAGCCCCGAACATAGCAAGTCCCATCGTAACAAACAGACACATCACATTACCGAGAATGATGTATCCGACGCCTTTCAGCAACAGCATGTAAAAAGGTTGTCTTTTCATTTTTTTCCTTTCGCAAATGCACAGCCCGATATAATATCCGACAAAAACCGTGCAATAATAATCATGTAACAAAGAACAAATTCGTGCCGCCAAGCGGCAGATCGGAGTATGATATGAACGATTTCAAAAACAGGCAGAGCGCCGAGATACTGAAAAGCGTATACAAGAACGCAGAAATGGCATACGAATCAGGTACAGATGTTCTGAAGCACTGCAGGAACCAGAAGCTGCACGACGAGATATCATCACAGCTTCAGCGATACCGCAGCGTAGCTGCACAGGCACGGAACGAGCTGGTGCGCCGAGGCACTGTCCCCAAGACCTTTCCCACTTACGCAAAGGTAATGTCGAAAATCGGAATAGAAATGAAGACCATGCAGGATTCCAGCGCCGAAAATCTCGCAGAGCTGATGATACGTGGAACTACCATGGGCATAATCGACATGCAGCATGCGCTTAACCGTTCATCAGCTGCGGAAGAACGGATCCGCAATGATGCTTCTGAGCTTTTAAAAAGAGAGCAGGAATACTGCAACCATCTGAAAAAATACCTGTAGCCTGTCTGCTGCGCTTAATTTTCCTCCTTTGGCGGATTCACGACATTGCCCTTAACAATATTGTCCAGCACTATGAGCGCACGCTCACGCTGTTCATCATTTTCCGCATTATTACCTGTCATATGTGCAAACACATCGCGGACATATATCCCGACCATGTCAGGACAGCTCTTCCAGCGAGCTTCATCAATAAAGCCTGTTGTATTGAGCTGAAGGCCCTTACCCTCATGCAGGACCGCATCAGGGTATATTTCTGTCAGATCCACAAAGAACTCGCCTTCGCCGTCAAGCATCTGATACACCTTGTCCATAACTCCCGTATCAGCTATGAAAAACTGACTGTCACCGGTATTCATCTCTGCGGAGAATTTATAGTTATCGACATCGGACAACTGAGTTCTTCCGGTTTCGGTAGAGAGATTTATATAATTTACACCGACATGAACGTATCCATTGTTATCAAAATCAGGACAGTACCGCTCCAGTGCATTTTCCAGATCCTCGGTCATGGACTTCATATACAGTCCGCTGGCATTCTTTGTGGATATGACCAGAACATAGAGATCTTTCGCCTTCTGGGTAACAGCCTGCCCCACCATGATGCCTACAAGCATTGCAACAAACGCAAAGCCTATCACATGCCATTTATAATGGTAGAAGAAATTCTCGACCGCCTTCATTCCTTTCGGCTTGGCCACAGGTGCAGCCTGCATCTCCTCGATCATTTCACTTTCTTCAACATCCAGCAATCCCTGCTTCAGCTTCAGTATTTCTCGCTTCTCCTGAAGTGCCTTCTGTTCTTCATCAAAATTGCTTGCCATAGTTTCCCTCCATCAGAGAACAGTTGATTCACAAATGTGAAATACTTTTTAAGTGTAATTAATAAGCCGCCGTATATATACGACGGCTTATTGTATTGATTAATTAGCCGTTGGGCATTAAACTATAGGCTTCATTGTGGGGAACAACAGAACATCTCTTATGCTTGCAGAGTTTGTCAGCAGCATAACAAGTCTGTCAAAGCCAAAGCCCAGGCCGCCTGTGGGAGGCAGACCGTACTCAAGAGCTGTGATAAAGTCCTCGTCCACCTGTGCGTCATTTCCGCCCTGTGCACGCTTAGCAGCTACCTGCTTCACGAAACGCTCACGCTGATCGATGGGGTCATTAAGCTCGGAGAAAGCATTACCAAACTCTGTACCGTTGATAAAGTACTCGAATCTCTCAGTAAATGCAGGGAAATCAGGCTTTCTCTTTGCAAGCGGAGAATTCTCAACAGGATAATCATAAATGATAGTCGGCTGAATGAGCTTGTCCTCGACAAATGCTTCAAAGAATGCAATAAGTACATGACCCTTTGTGGAGTTTTCATCCAGCTCGTCCTCGATGTGATGCTCCTTAGCGCATGCTCTTGCGGCAGCATCGTCTGCCCAGTCAAAGTAGTCTACGCCTGCATACTTCTTTACAGCCTCGATCATTGTAAGACGCTCCCAGGGCTTGCCGACAGCGATCTCATGACCCATATACGGAACAGTATCCGTGCCGCACACCTTAAGTGTAACGGTTCTGTAAAGGTCCTCGATAAGGTCCATCATTCCGAAGTAGTCGATATATGCCTGATACATTTCGATGGAAGTGAACTCAGGATTGTGAGTAGCGTCCATACCCTCATTACGGAAGATACGACCAACCTCATATACCTTATCAAATCCGCCTACGATAAGGCGCTTTAAGTACAGCTCTGTTTCTATACGCATGTACATATCGATATCAAGCGCATTGTGGTGAGTCTTGAACGGACGTGCAGCTGCGCCTATCTCCAGTGTGTGGAGCACAGGAGTATCAACTTCGATATATCCATGGGAGTCAAGGAAGTTTCTGATCTCACGCAGTATAAGAGATCGCTTTACGAAAGTATCCTTGTTCTCGGGATTTGCGATAAGGTCAAGGTAACGCTTTCTGTAACGCTCCTCCTTATCCTTAAGACCATGCCACTTCTCGGGGAGAGGCAGCAGCGACTTTGACAGCAGCTTTACCTCCTCGGCATGAACGGATATCTCGCCCATCTTGGTGCGGAACACCTTGCCCTTTATACCGATGATATCGCCGATATCCCACTTTTTGAACTCGGCATATGTTTCCTCGCCGACATCGTCCTTACGCACATATACCTGCATCCTGTCAGAGCCGTCACGGATATCCATAAAGCTTGCCTTACCCATGATACGACGTGTCATCATTCTTCCTGCGATGGCAACATCTGTATCCTCCAGCTCCTCAAAGCGGTCACGTATTTCCTTGTTATAAATAGAAACGTCATACTTTGTTATTGTATAAGGATCCTTGCCTGCTTCCTTTAAAGCAGTAAGCTTTTCAAGTCTTACACGGTGCTGTTCATCCAGCTCCTCCGCAGTAAGCTCTGTCATCTCGATCTGTTCGTCTGCCATTATCACTCTTCCTCCTTCTTGCTGATCTCGAGTATCTCAAACTGTATAACACCGGAGGGTGTTTCCACGTCAACGACCTCGCCGATCCTATGACCCATCAGCGCAGCACCGATAGGCGATTCATCAGACATCTGTCCCTTGTCGATGTTAGCCTCACTTGTGCCAACGATCTGGAACTCCATCTTCTCATCCATCTCCATGTCAAGTATCTTTACAACTGTACCGATGCCGACCTTTTCTGTCGAGATGTCATCATCGTCAATGATCTGGGCATGTGCAAGTGTAGCCTCGATCTCTGCAATACGTGACTCAACGATACCCTGCTCATTCTTGGCTTCATCGTATTCACTGTTCTCGGAAAGGTCACCGAAGGAAAGTGCCACCTTGATCTTTTCCGCAACCTCACGGCGCTTGACGGTCTTAAGGTTTTCAAGCTCTGCTTCGAGCTTTGCTACGCCGTCCTTGGTCAATACTGTGATAGGCTTGTTCATGTCTTGTTGTCCTCCATATGTTATTGATTATTATATACTAATTTCTGCCCTGCGGCAGGGATCTTTACTGTTAGCCTGCCATGGTCGCCGAGATTATCTCTATCGCCTTCTGCAGCTGGGTATCGATATCGTGCGTCAGATTCTCGGGAGAGATACCTGCCGTATTCTCCGTTACATAATCAGGTTTCAGTCCTGTACCGTCCCATGTACCCGATTTTCTCAGGTGTATCTTTGCCGTGGAAATGGTTATCGCACTTCCGTCAGAAAACTCGTAGGTGTTCTGCATTACAGCCTTTCCGAATGTCTGTGTGCCGATAAGCGTCGCACCACATTCATCCCTTAACGCGCCCGCAAAAAGCTCTGCTGCTGAAGCGGTGCCATCGTCCACTAATATCGCAATAGGAAGGTCGGTAGTTTCTTCCGAATCGGTCTCCACGATCGCCTTACGGCTTCCGTCGGCATACTCTGCCGTTGCTATAGTAGCGGCAGGAATAAAACGATTAAGTATCGGAGTAAGTGAGCTCACAAGTCCGCCGCCGTTCTGTCTGAGGTCGATTATCAGCGCCTTTGCACCGGAAGCTGTGATCTCATTGAATGCTTCAGAAAACTGTTCCGCCGTCTTGGCATTGAATGAGCTGATCTTTATATATCCCATATTATCATCCAGCATCTCACCCTGTACAGACTGGATCTCAAGACGCTGACGAATAAGGCTTACCGTCAGTTCTTCGCCGTTGCGGAGCAGTTTAAGCGCAATACGTGTACCGATCTCGCCGGACAGTCTTTCCGCCGCCGTTCCTGTTTCCATGGAAAGCAGGCTCTTGCCGTCGATCTCAGTGATAACATCTCCCTGCTGTACACCGTTAAGTTCAGCAGAGCTTCCCTTGTACACATTGGTTATCTTCAGATAGCCGCTTCCGTCATACTCTGCTTCAAATCCTGCACCAAGTACCACACCGTCATTGGACTGCTTGATCTCATAGTAGGACGAACCGCTCATGTAGCTTGCATATTTGTCGTTAAGTCCGGAAATATAGCCGTTTATCGCACCATTTTCAATGGCGTCCTCGCTGTAATTTCCGATATAATTGGTCCTGACAGCCGCATCGATCTCACGCAGCTTCGCATACATACCCTCATATTTTTCGGAGTTGCCAAGCTTCGAGTTATAGATATTGAGCGATACCGCCCATGTCAGAACAAAGGTGATGGCACAGCCTATCGCAACAAGGCTTATTGCTACACCGAGAGATATCTTCTTGTTCATTTAAATCCTTTCGCCGCAAAAATCATGCAGCAATCATTTTACACTTTAAGATATTTTCCTGTACTGATAACAGTGCCCACTGCACCGAGGAAAGCACCCACTGCACAGTTGATAAGCAGCACCTGCCACATAATGTCATCATACGGAATAAGACCGGTGATGCCAAACATGGTCCACAGAGTAAGATCATCCTGGAAAAGCGAATGTACCGCATCATACACCAGCCATGTCAGACCCCACGATGCAACACCTGCAAGCACGCCGATGAACATGCCCTCCACAAAAAACGGAGTTTTTATAAAGCCGTTCGTTGCGCCGACATATTTCATGATATTGATCTCGTTGCGTCTTGAAAAAACGCTGGAACGTATCGTATTCGAAACGATAACGATACTTACCGCCACAAGCGCCAGAAGCACCGCCGATGCTATCACACTAAAGGTGGTACGGATATTGATCAGCACGCTTGCAAAGTGGTAGGGTGCCTGCGCCTTTTCAACACCGTCTATACTGGATATTACATTAACCACGTGACGGATCTTTGTCAGGTCTGTGACACGAACGAAAAAAGTTTCGGGAACAGGATTCTCTTCAAGATAATCAAGCAGTGCCGCCTGATCTCCCATAACATTCTCACGGAAATTTTCAAGACCCTCTTCCTTGGATACATATCTTATGTCCGCAAGATCGCTGTTCTTTTCCAGAACATCACGTATGTGCGATATCTGACCCTCTGTTATGCCCTCATCGAGGTAGATAGCCACCTCGTTGGTGTCCTCGATATTGCCCATGACGATGTTCATGTTCACCATCAACAGCGCAGTACAGCTTACAAGAAGAAGGCTCACCATCAGTATACTGAAGCTCGCGAATGACATGACGAAGTTCTTCCATACCGAGGATATGCCCTTTTTTACAAGGTATGTGACATTACTCGTCCTCATTCTGACCTCCGATATTCTCATCAAATGTTATATTGCCGCCATCGAGGTTGATTATTCTTCCACCGA
>JAGAKC010000293.1 GCA_017848155.1 Oscillospiraceae bacterium
CACATTATCTATGGAAGAGATAGGACTTACTTATGATGATACCGAGGATATGTATGAGTACACAAGGCAGGTAGCAACTGATGATAACGGCGAGCTCAGGGGCGTGTCCTGGCAGGCTACTCCCGGCGTATTTGCATATAAGCGTTCTGTTGCAAGGGAAGTGCTTGGCACTGACGATCCCGCTGCCGTTCAGGAATATGTAAGCAGCTGGAGCAGGTTTGAGGATACAGCCGCATTTATGAAGGACAACGGTTATAGGATGCTTTCCTCCATTGATTCTTCTTTCAGAGTATTCAATACAAATAAAACCACTCCTTGGGTGGATGATGACAATACGATCATTATCAGTGATGAGGCTCTTGAATGGGTAAGGATGCAGAAGGATTTCTTCTATAATGGTTATACAAACGGGTACACTGTATGGAGTGAAGGATGGATAGATGATATGACTCCTTACAGTAATGCATTTGGATTCTTTTTACCGACATGGGGAGTGAATTTCACTCTTAAAGGATATACAGGAGAGGAAGGCTACGGCGACTGGGCTATCTGTGAAGGTCCTGCACCGTATTATTGGGGCGGAACATGGCTGGCAGCAAGCTATCAGACTGATAACAAGGAGCTGGTAGCTGATATTTTCAGAACTATGTGTTCAGATGATGATATCATGGAGGATATAGCTACAGAGGACAATATCCTGGACTACACCAATAATATCGATGTCATGGATGAGCTTTCCTACTCTGATCATTATGACAGCTTCCTTGGCGGTCAGAACAGCTTTGCTGTATTCCATGAAAATGCACTTGATGTTGATCTGAGTTGTCTTACTCCGTATGACAGTACTCTTGACCAGCTGTTCATAGACTGTATGAGGGAGTATATCCTTGGGAACATGACATTTGATGATGCTCTCGATGAATTTTATGAAGAAGTGATCACGCATTATCCTGCGCTTAGCATTCCTGGAGTAAGACCGTCCTGTCCGTGATATGTAAAGCATTAAAATAAGTGAAAATGGAGATGTACCGCATCTCCATTTTTCTGTTAAGACATTTTCCAAAAATCGACATATATATTTTAATAGACATATATCTATTTTGTTATTGACAAACCTGTCAGCTTGTGTTATACTTATAACAATTAAGATAGGTGTATTATGCCTTGATTAATGTATTTCCTTTGTGAAAGGATGGAGGTAGAACTATGAAAAAGAGATTCTTTGCATTGTTCACTGTTCTGGCTATGGCATTACAGTGCGTTGCGGGAATTCCTAGTCAGCTTCTTCCTGTGGCTCCTGTAATAGCAAGTGCCGCATTTGATGATGCGGTGGATGCAGACGAAGCCATGACGATCCACGCTCTTAGCATAAAAATAAACGGCGTGGAGCTGACTGACGGAATGACGGTCCATGACGGTGATCTGCTGTCACTGGACTTTGAATGGTCGCTTGAGGAGGATTTCAAATACGTGAACGGCGTATTTGTTATAGATCTTTCATCAAATCTCAAGGGTATCTCACTTGGAAATCAGGTGATCCCTGTAGGCGACCGTGCTTGCTACACTGTTATTGATGACAAGCTGTACATCGAGCTTTATGAAGGCTCCAGCAACCGTGAGGGTGAGTGCAGACTCAGTGGCGAGCTTGATCTTTCCAAGACAGAAGTAGAGGATGACGGCTCTTTCGAGCTTAAGTTCTTTGATAAGGATATTTTCCTTATCGATCCGCTTCAGGTTCCCGGTCTTGGTATAAGCAAGGACCGCAGCGGCTCTGTTTATGAGCAGGATGGAAAGTACTATCAGAAGTTTGTCGTTTCGATACAGAACAATTCTTCTGTTACTGCGCCTAATGTTTTTATTGACGATGTATTTTCTGATTCGGGTGCGTATGTAGGCGTAAGCGACATCAGGGTCAATGATGAGCCTGCTCTTTATACACTTACATCGGGCGGTTTTTCGATCAACCTCGGTGATGTTGGTCCTGGCTGGGCAAACAGAAAGCTGCTGTCGTATGTTGTTGAGCTTGACAAGTCGATGATATTCGGTGATCTTACATATGATCAGAAGAAGAATGTAGTTTCTGCTGTTATC
>JAGAKC010000294.1 GCA_017848155.1 Oscillospiraceae bacterium
AGATGTGCCGTGCAGCTGTATCGCTCATAGCGCCCAACAGGTGTCCGTTTTGTGACGGCATAGTGGGCATGACCGAATACTGGTGTGACAGCTGTTACGGAAAGCTGGCATTTTTGGAGGAGCAGTCCGAGCTTCCCGAAAACCTTGACGGACTTGTGTCGGTGTGCAGATACACAGGCAGAGCAAGAAGTGCGATACTGCGTATGAAGCAGGGCGGATATATCTACTCCATCGACGCTTTTGCCGTTATGATGGCAGAGGCAGGGGGAGAGCTTATTGCAGATGCGGACATCATCACGGCTGTCCCCGGCTCATTCAGCCGCAGGATGCAGCTTGGATATGCACATGCAGAGAAGATAGCAAGGAATATCGCATACCGTGGCAGAAAGCAATACAGGACTTTGCTGTCGCAGAGCGTAAAGCAACAGGAGCAGAAGCAGCTTGACCGAAAGCAGCGTATCGAAAATGTCCGGAATGCGTATAAGATCGTCGACAAAGAGTATATTTCAGGGAAAAATATACTTGTGGTTGACGACGTCTGCACGACAGGTGCTACGTTATCGGTGATAGCAGGTAAGCTGAAAGAAGCAGGCGCAGTCAGGGTATACGGACTGACCTTTGCAAAAACCATGTCGGTATGACAGTATGTATATTAACGCAGAAATATACGAGTAGTATATCTGACGCGGCTCGCTTGAATTTTTGCGGGCAATATGGTAAAATAAAAAAGTATCTTTCTTTATAAAGGAACAGAGAAATATGATATCAAAGATCACTTCCGCCGAGATGGCGGTACAGCAGGAATACATGAAAAAGGTGGCGGAGCTGAATGCGCAGCGTGCACAGCCGCCTGTGGCTCATGTGCACAGCTTCGGCTGTCAGCAGAATGTCAGCGACGGAGAGAAGATAAAGGGCATGCTCGCCATGATGGGCTATGGATTCTCGTCCTCGCCCGAGGGAGCTGACCTTGTGCTTTTCAATACCTGTGCGGTGCGTGAGAATGCGGAGGACAGGGTATTCGGAAATCTGGGTGCACTGAAAAAGGCAAAGCATCAGTATCCCGATATGCTTATCGGCATATGCGGCTGCATGGTGCAGCAGGAGCACATCACCCAGCGTATAAGGCGCAGCTTTCCGCACACCGATATCATCTTCGGTACGCATGTGCTGCATACGATGCCGCAGATAATATATGAAGCAATGACTACACGAAAAAGGCAGATATCCATTCCCGACTGTGACGGCGTTATCGCAGAGGGAATACCGCTGCGCCGTGAGAGTACACTAAAGGCAAGCATACCGATCATGTATGGCTGCAACAATTTCTGCACCTACTGCATCGTTCCGTATGTTCGTGGCCGTGAGCGCTCACGTGACGCAGAGGATATCATACGTGAATGTCGTGAGCTTGTGCAGGGCGGCTGCAAGGAGCTGCTGCTGCTAGGACAGAATGTAAATTCCTATGGCAAGAATATCGGCACGAGCTTTTCGGAGCTGCTTAAGCGTATCAACGATATCGATGGTGAGTTCCGTATAAGCTACATGACAAGTCATCCTAAGGACGCCACAAGGGAGCTTGTGGATACTATCGCAGAGTGCGAAAAGGTGACACGGCATTTCCATCTGCCCGTACAGAGCGGAAGCAGCAGGATATTGAAGCAGATGAACCGTGGCTACACCCGTGAGCAGTATCTGGAGCTTATCGGATATGTCAGGGAAAGGCTGCCCGATGTGGCGCTGACGTCGGACATAATCGTAGGCTTTCCCGGGGAAACTTATGAGGACTTCTGCGAAACGCTGTCGCTCATAAAGCAGGTCGGATACGATTCGCTGTTTACTTTTATTTACAGTCCCAGAAAGGGTACAAAGGCGGCAGAGATGCCTGACCCGATATCTGCCGAGGAAAAGGGCAGATGGTTCAGAGAGCTGCTGGAGGTACAGCAGGAGATAGGCTGCAGCTCCTACCGCAGCTATGTGGGGCAGACGCTGCGTGTGCTGTGCGAGGGCGAGGGCAGGACTGATCCGTCGCTGCTCACAGGAAAGAGCAGACAGAATATAATAGTTGATTTTGACGGCAGCAAGGAGCTTATCGGCTCATTTGTTGACGTAAAGATAACCGAGGCGCTTGCATGGGCGCTTAAGGGCAAAATTGTATAAAAAGGAGAAAACAGACATGGATATCATTGAGATCACAAGACAGCTCGGTAAGGCTATACAGGAGGATGAGCGCTACAGCGACTACGCTATGGCAAAGGAGCGCAACGATTCCGATACTGCGCTTCAGGAGCTTATCGGCGAGTTCAACCTTGTAAGACAGAACCTCGCTATGGAGCAGGCTAAGTCCGAGGAGGATCAGAATGCCGAAAAGATGGCAGAGCTGAACGAGAAGATGCAGGGTCTTTACAACACCATCATGACAAATGAGAATATGGCAGACTACACCATGGCTAAGGCTGCTATGGACAAGCTTATGAATCAGGTGAACACTATCCTCTCCGCTGCTCTTAACGGAGATGACCCCCTTACCTGCCCTGCCGAGATGCCAACATGCTCGGGCAGCTGCGGCACATGCGGCGGCTGCGGATAAGGCAGAAAAGCAAAGAAAACGATCTGGTGTACCGGCATTATGCCGGTATGCCGTTTTGTGTTTTATGTAACACCGAGAAAGGAATGTGAAAATGGCACAGGCACCCGAAAAAATCTCTCCCATGCTGCAGCAGTATCTGGATATCAAGGAGAAGTACAGTGACTATATCCTGTTTTTCCGTCTGGGAGATTTCTATGA